>NZ_JBSFTY010000032.1:0-93159 GCF_053591515.1 Streptomyces sp. NPDC003011 | reverse complement strand
GCAGACGGGCCGTCGTACCGGGTGGGCGATACTGGGTTCGAACCAGTGACCTCTTCGGTGTGAACGAAGCGCTCTCCCACTGAGCTAATCGCCCGGGCGCACGCAGAACATTACCGCATGTCAGCGGGTGCGGGCGACGGACGGCCGCCCGTCGCCCGCACCCGCCGCGGCTCACTGGTCCTTGATCTCCCAGGGCATCACCAGGCCGAACTTCCACAGGTAGACCCCGCCGATCACGGCCGCGATCACCAGGCCGGCCGAGGTCAGGATGATGTTGCGGCGCCGCACCCTGGGGTCCAGGGCACGCTGGGCCGCCTCGGTGACCTTGCGCTTGGTCCAGCGCAGCACCAGCTGGGCCCAGACGAACTCGGTCGCCCAGATCGCCATGCCCCCGAAGATCACCACCCAGCCCGGTCCGGGCAACGGCAGCATGATGATGCCCAGGACCACGACCGCGAGCCCGATGATGAAGATCAGAACCTGCCAGCTCAGGTGCAGCACCCGGCGGGCCTTGATGAATTCGGGCGCCTTCGAGCCGAGCCCCTGCTCGCCCCGCGCCCCGTCGGTCTGCGTCTCGTCCGTCGCCACGGCAACCTCGCCCGGCTCGTCACTCCCCGTGTTCATACGGCCAAACCCTACCGGACCGAAACCGGTCACCGGAATGGGCGTACCGTGCGAACACGCTCTCGGCCGGAAGAGTTACGTAAAGGCACGCAAAACACTCAGAGGGGTTTACAACGGCACCGTAGGTGGCATGTCGATTTCGCCGACGTGCGAATCCCCGAGCGCACACTGAGCGAAAGGCCCTGGCGCTTATGAACACCACGGTCAGCTGCGAGCTGCACCTGCGCCTCGTTGTGTCGAGCGAGTCCTCCCTGCCTGTCCCCGCAGGCCTGCGGTACGACACGGCCGACCCCTACGCCGTGCACGCCACCTTCCACACCGGAGCCGAGGAGACCGTCGAGTGGGTGTTCGCCCGCGATCTCCTCGCTGAAGGCCTCCACCGGCCCACCGGAACCGGCGACGTCCGTGTCTGGCCGTCGCGCAGTCACGGCCAGGGCGTCGTCTGCATCGCCCTGAGCTCCCCGGAGGGCGAAGCCCTCCTCGAAGCTCCCGCGCGGGCCCTGGAATCCTTCCTGAAGCGCACTGACGCCGCCGTGCCACCCGGCACGGAACACCGGCACTTCGATCTCGATCAGGAGCTCTCGCACATCCTGGCGGAAAGCTAGGAGCGAGGCTGCACAGAGCCGCCCGGCGCCGTCCACTCGGGGAGACGGCTCGGGCCCGGACAACCGCATACGGAAAGCACCGGCGCCGTCGCCGCGGATCCTCGCGGGGCGGCGCCGGTGCGCGTGTCTCCGCGTGTCTCCGCTCCCCCGTCCCCGGCCTCCGTCGGCCGCCGGGGACGGAGAGACGGATACTCACTCTCCGTACGAGCCGTTACCATCGGCCTGCATCGGCGGGCGTGCGCCCGACCCCCAGGCCAGGGAGCGAAACGTGCTGATCACCCACGACATCCGGTGCGCCCTCGACACCGTGGTCGATCTGGTGAACACCGCGCCGGAGGACGACACGACGCCGGACGGGCTGCGGGACGTCGCCGGCCTGGAGCAGTTCGTGGAGAACCACGAGATCAGTGATGTCGGGGTGCTCTCGGAGTTCGACCTCTCCGCGGTGCGCAGGATCCGCGGACGGTTCGCCGCGGTCTTCGCCGCGGCGGACGCCCGGACCGCCGCCGGCCTGATCAACGAACTGGTCGCCGGCGCGGGCACCACCCCGCGCCTCACGGACCACGACGGTTACGACTGGCACGTGCACTACTTCGCGCCCGGAGCCTCCGTCGCCGACCACCTGGCGGCCGACGGCGGGATGGCGCTGGCGTTCTTCGTGGTCGCCGGTGAGCAGGAGCGGCTGCGCCGCTGCGAGGCGCCCGACTGCCGGCGCGCCTTCGTGGACCTCTCCCGCAACCGCTCACGGCGGTACTGCGACAGCCGCACCTGCGGAAACCGGCTGCATGTGGCCGCGTACCGGGCGCGGCGCAAGGAGGCGGCGGCGGGCTGACCATCCGGACGGCGCGCCGCCGGGGACGACACGGCGATGTCGACGCGGCCCCCGGCGGGTGGCGCCGGAGACCGCGGGTACGGCTCAGAGCAGCAGCAGATCGTGCAGCGCAGCCATGAGCAGCAGACACCCGATCACCGCAAGAAAGATCATCAGCGGTGGCTGGGAAAGGGCGAAGAGGCATCCGCGCGGCTCGTCCTGAGGTGGCGCGGCGTCGCTCTGTGTCGTGTCCAGCATCTCGCGGCGATGATGACGTAGTCGGCACCCGCTACGCGATCAACACGCCCGTGATGTGCGGGAGTTCGCCATATTCCGTGATGTCCGGTTCGGGTCCTGATCACTTCCGGACGCGCCGGGGTCCCTCTGTGACGTTTCAGTCCGTCGTACGGACGGCGCGGGCCGCCGCACGCCGAGGTCAGATGCCGTGTTTCTTCAGGATGGCCTCGATGTCGCTGAAGTCGTCCGCGGCGGTCTCCTTGCGCGGCCGGGCCGCGGGCTGGGCCGTCGGACGGGCGCCCTGCCCCAGGGAGGGCGCCGACGCCGCCGGGGCCACCGCCTCGCGCGACGCCGCCTTGGCGGCGGCCCGGCGCTCCTTGCGGGTGCCGCCCCGGCGGCGCTCCACGGCACGGGTGGTCGCGAACAGCAGCCAGGCGACGCCGAGCACACCGAAGCCCGCCCAGGCCGCCGGACTGAACGCGGTGTCCGCCAGCCACTCCACGACGCCGGTCATGACCAGGCCGATGGGGACGAGCGCGTACGCCGCGACACGGGTGGCCGCGAGGAAGCGCTTGCGGTACGCCGTGATCGCCGCGATGCCCAGGCCGGCCGCGGAGACGGCGGAACAGACGGTCTCGGCAATCATCCGGTCCTCCAGGCAGGGCTCGGTCGCGCAGGGGGCGCTTCGTCCCTTCCATCCTGCACCCGTCGGGCCCCGCCGGGCCATGCTCCGGCCGGACATCAGGGACATCTCCGGGTCGGCTCCTCCCCAGGTGCCGGTCACGGCCGTGTCCCCGAGGGCCGCTGCGGAACCGGCCGAGGTCCGATTGGGCCGGGGCAGGCCAGGCTGGGAGACTGAGGGCATGAGCGACTCCTCCCCCGCCCGCCCCGCCGCCGTTCTCGACGTCTGGTGCGAACTCCAGTGCCCCGACTGCCGCAGCGCCCTGGACGACCTGCGGGCCCTGCGTGCCCGCTACGGCGACCGGCTGGAGCTGCGGCTGCGGCACTTCCCGCTGGACAAGCACCAGCACGCGTTCGCCGCCGCCCAGGCCGCCGAGGAGGCCGCGGAGCAGGGGCGGGGATGGCCGTACGTCGAGGCGGTGCTCGGCCGGGTCGAGGAACTGGACCGCGGGGGCGACGCCTTCCTGATCGAGGTCGCCCGTGAACTGGGCCTGGACGCGGAGGAGTTCGACACCGCGCTGATCGACGGCCGGCACATCCTGATCGTGGACGCCGACCAGGCCGAGGGCAAGGCGATCGGCGTGACCGGCACCCCCACCTATGTCATCGGCGGTGAGCGCCTCGACGGCGGCAAGAGCCAGGAAGGGCTGCGCGAGCGCGTCGAGGAGATCGCGGACCGGCTGCTGGCCGAGGGCGCGTGAGCCTCAGAGCAGGTCCTTGTACAGGCAGTGGGTGAGCGTCTCGTAGCCGAGGGACGCGTAGAGCCGCTCGGCCGGGGTGTTGCCCGCGAAGACGTTCAGCCGGATCTCGGTCCGCCCGGTCGCGGCGGCCTGCGCCTCCGCCAGCAGCATCAGCGTCCGGCCGTGCCCCCGGCCCCGGTGCTCCTCGTCGGTCTCGACGTCGTAGACGAAGGCCTGGCCGTCGCGGGTGCCCAGCCACAGCGTGCCGACCCGGATCCCCTCGTGCTCCAGGACGCTCAGGGACACGCCCTCGGTGGCCGGGCCGTCGGGCAGGAGCGTGGCGTGGTCCCGCTCCGCCTTGGCCCACGCCTCGGCCTCGGGCACCCCCCGCGAGATCCAGCTCTGCGCGTAGCCCCGCGTCTCCCGCGCCCGCCAGTCCTCGAACTCCGCCTCCGTCAGGGGGCGGCCGCGGCTCCCGGCGGGCAGTTCCGGCGGGGCGGTGCCGAGCGCCTTCGCCATCAGACGGTTGCGTACGACGTAGCCGAGGGCGGTCGCCGCCCGGAGCGCCGCCCCGGCCTCGGCGGGTATCGCCGCCTCGATCCGCCGGCAGCCCCAGCCGCGCGCCACCTCCTCCGCGGCGAGCGCGGCCACCGTTCCCCGGCCGCGCCGACGGTCCGGCGCCTCGATGCGCAGGTCCAGGATCCGGGCCACCCGGTCTCCGAAGGCGGAGGACGTGCCGAGGTGGATCCCGCCGACGGGTCGGCTGTTCACGCACACCTGGTAGCGGCGCGAACGCGTCCCGTCGCCAGCGCGCTGAAGCGGCTCGGTCGGCCGCAGAGTCGTGGTCATCAGGGGAGTTCTACCCGTCCCGGAGACCCGAGTCAGCTCATTTTTCCGGGGCTTTCGCGGATCGTCGGGGCCTCCTACGGATCCAGGTCGTCCCCGGACCGCTCGGCGAAGATCCGCATGGCCTTGGCGGTCACCGGGCCCGGCGCACCCGGCAGCGCGCGGTCGTCGACCCGGTGGACGGCCTGGACGTCCCGCAGCGTGGAGGTCAGGAAGACCTCGTCGGCCCTCTCCAGCACCTCCAGCGGCAGGTCGGTCTCCCTGGCGCCGGTCCACTCGGCCGTCAGGGCTCGGGTGATGCCCGCCAGGCAGCCCGAGGAGAGCGGCGGCGTGTGGATCTCACCGTCGAGGACGACGAAGACGTTCGACCCGGTGCCCTCGCAGAGCCGCCCCACGGTGTTCCCGAACAACGCCTCCGAGGCGCCCTGTTGCCGGGCCCGGGCCAGGGCGACGACGTTCTCCGCGTACGACGTCGTCTTCAGGCCGGTGAGCGCGCCGCGTTCGTTGCGGGTCCAGGGGACGGTGACCACGGCCGTGGTGTCGGGGCGCCGGGCGGACGCGCCGAGGGCGACCAGGAGGGTCGGGCCGTGCTCGCCCCGGTCGGAGCCGAGGGGGCCGTGGCCGCCGGTGTAGGTGATGCGCAGCCGGCCGAGCGGCATCGGGTTGGCCTCCAGGACGGCGGCACAGGCCCGGCGGACCTCGTCCAGGTCCGGGTCCGGCAGGCCGAGGCCGCGCGCGGAGCGGGTCAGCCGGTCGAGGTGACGGGTCAGCGCGAACGGCTTCCCGTCGACCGCCTTCACCGTCTCGAAGACGCCGTCGCCCACGGTCAGCCCGTGGTCGAGGGCGGAGACACGGGCGGACTCCAGGTCCTGCAACCCGCCGTCGAGCCAAAGCTTCACTGGTCTCCACCTCACACGTATGGGCCGGGCCCCTGTCACCGGCCGGAGGTCCGGGGGGCCTCCCCCGGGTCGGCACAGCACGTCGGGCCCTCGCCACTCACCTCGTACTCGCCCGACGCTACCGTGAGCAGCCGGGACGCCTTGAGCTCGGTCTCCTGCCATTCCGCCTCGGGGTCGGAGCCCCAGGTGATCCCGGCGCCGGTGCCGAAACACAGCCGGCCGGCCGGCCGGTCGAGCCAGAAGGTGCGGATGCCCACCGCCAGCTCGCCGGTGCCCCGGTCGGCGTCCACCCAGCCGATGCCCCCGCAGTACGGGCCTCTCGGTGCCGTCTCCAGCGCCTCGATGATCCGCAGCGCGCTCGACTTGGGCGCCCCGGTGACCGACCCGGGCGGGAACGCGGCATCCAGCAGCTGCGGCCATCCGGCGTCCGCGTCCAGTTCCCCGCGGACGGTCGACACGAGATGGACCAGCCCCGGGTGCTTCTCCACGGCACACAGGTCCGGCACGCTGACGCTGCCGGTGGCGCACACCCGGCCCAGGTCGTTGCGGACCAGGTCCACGATCATCACGTTCTCGGCGTAGTCCTTCTCCAGCAGGTCCGCCTCGGTGCGCCCGGTGCCCTTGATCGGCCCCGACTCGACGACCCGGCCGTCGCGGCGCAGGAAGAGCTCCGGGGAGGCGGTGGCGATCTCCACGCCGTGACCGGGAAGGCGAATCGTTCCCGCGTACGGCGCCGGGTTGCCGCGCGCCAACAGAGCCGTCAGCGCGTCCACGTCCGCGTCCGCCCCGACAGGCGCGGACAGGACCCGGCACAGATTGGCCTGGTACACCTCACCGGCCGCGATCCGCTGCCGGATCCACCGCACCCCGGCCGTGTACGCGTCGCGATCGAGCGAGGACGTCCAGTCACCGGCCGCCGGACCGCGCCACCGCCCCGGCACGGGGGCGGGCACCGGCTCCTCCCGCACGTCCGCGAACCGGGCGCAGGTCACACCGCCCTCGAAGCCGGCGCACACCGCCCAGAAGCCGCTGGAGTCCAGGGCGGCGGGGTCGTCGGTGACATCGAGGAGCCCGGAGGCGATACGGTCGCCGAAACGGGCAAGAGGAGGCAGGTCGAGCACGCAGTCGAGTCTATGGCGGGTGTCCTGGGTGTGACCTGGCCGTGTCCTTCCGAGAACACCGCCCCCCTCTGCGAGCGGGGGCAGCGCAGCACGCTGCGCAAACGCGTTTTTGTGCTGGCTGCGGAATCCGCTAGAGTTCAACACGTCGCCGGGACGCGCAAGCGCACCGAAACGACAGGCGGACGTAGCTCAGTTGGTAGAGCGCAACCTTGCCAAGGTTGAGGTCGCGAGTTCGAGCCTCGTCGTCCGCTCGTAGGAAGAAGGGGATCCCGGTCCCCTTACACTCCTGGTGGAGTGGCCGAGAGGCGAGGCAACGGCCTGCAAAGCCGTCTACACGGGTTCAAATCCCGTCTCCACCTCCAAGGACGATTAGCTCAGCGGGAGAGCGCTTCCCTGACACGGAAGAGGTCACTGGTTCAATCCCAGTATCGTCCACCGAGGCCTTCGGGCCTCTGGAGCCGTGAGGCTTCGACCCGCGCGATTAGCTCAGCGGGAGAGCGCTTCCCTGACACGGAAGAGGTCACTGGTTCAATCCCAGTATCGCGCACGCAGTGCCCATGATCGGCCCGCTCGCTGACGCGGGGAGATCGTGGTCCCGAGGACGATTAGCTCAGCGGGAGAGCGCTTCCCTGACACGGAAGAGGTCACTGGTTCAATCCCAGTATCGTCCACACACCGAAGCCCCCGGCCCTGTGGCCGGGGGCTTCTTGGTGCACCGGCCGGCGGTCAGCTGGAGAACAGCATGCGGCCGAAGCCCTTGTTCCGGTGGTTCCCCTGGTGTCCCTGGTGGCCCTGGTGGCCGTAGTGGCCGCCCTGCGGGGCGCCCCAGGCAGGGCCGGCGTGAGCGCCGGGCGCGGCCGGGTACTGTGGCGCGGCCGGGGGCGGCGGGACTGCGGGCTGGGCCCACTGGGACTCCAGGCGGGTCAGCGACTCCAGCTCGCCGTAGTCGAGAAAGATGCCGCGGCAGCCGCTGCACTGCTCGATCTGGACGCCGTTGCGGTTGTACGTGTGCATCGGCGCATGGCACTTCGGACACTGCATGGTCGGCTCAACTCCTCGACGGTCGGTCCTGCTTCGTGTTTCGCCAGGACAGACACTGCCCGGACTGCGGTCGGTTGCACCCTACGTCGGGAAACCCCGTGCCAGGTCCGGCGGGGCGGAACCCATCCGGTCGCAGGCGTCGACCAGCGCCTGCTCCACCTCGTCCAGCGGACGGTCCGCCGCGACCGCCTTGGTGATCGAGCGGGCGGCGGTCTGCACCGTGAGCGCGCGGGCCGGGACCTCCAGCGCGGGCCAGGGGTCGCCGTCCGCGGGGACGGCCGGGCCGCCCGCCGTGCGGTAGGCGGCGAGGAAGCGGGACCAGTCGTCGGGCGGGAGCAGTCCGCAGGCGTACCAGGCGGCCGGGCGGGCGAGGTCCCAGGCCGGGACGCCGAGGCCGAGATCGTCGACGTCGATGAGCAGCCACGGGCCGTCGGGCGCCGGGTGGCGGACGAGCTGGCCGAGATGGAGATCACCGTGGCAGACGGTGGAGTCCGTCATGGGGGCCTCGGCGCGGGCCCAGGCGGGGAGCGTGGACCAGGCGCGCAGGACGGGGAGCGCGGCGGGATGCGGGCCGGCGGCGTGGAGGCGGGCGACGGCGAGGGCGGCCTTCGCCGGACCGCGCATGGGGGGCAGGGCGGTCGGGGCGGGGCTGCGGTGGAGGCGGGCGAGGAGGGTGGCGGCCTCCTCCCATGGCGCCGCGTCCGGGTCCTCCGGGTCCACGGGGGTGCCGTACGGCCAGAAGGTGACGAGCCGGCCGTGCAGGTCGACGGGCGCCGGGCCGAGCGGGGGGAGGAGGACCCCGGGGAGGTGGGCGGCTGTGGTGAGCCTGGGGGTCAGGTCAGTGGTGGTCGTGTCCGGGGCGTGGGCCTTGGCGACGGTGTGGGCGTGACGGACGACGGTGGCGTCGGGGCGGTCGGCGAGGGTGCTGGTCGCCTGGTCCGTTGCTCCCCCTGTCGCTCCGCAGGGGCAGGCCGTCGGTGCCGAGTGGGCCCTGGCCCGGGTTCGGATCGTGAGCTCGGTGAGGAGGGGGGTGGTGGTCACGGGGCTCCTGGAGCGGGAGGTGCTGGTCGACCGTCACTGAGGGCTCCGCCCCCGGACCCCCGCATTCTCGCCCATCCGACCCGCCCGTCCCGCTCGGCCGGGAAGCCGGCCTTGTCCTGAGGGCTCCGCACCCATGGCCCCCGCATCGGCCCTGAAGCCTGAACCCTGAAGCCTGAAAGGGCCTCGCCTCAAACGCCGGACGGGCTGGGATCGGCCGGACCGGCACGGCACGGCACGGCACGGCACGGCACGGCACGGCACGGCACGGGGAACGTGCCCAGCGAGCCCAGGTGTCCCCGCACCCGCGACCCGGCCCCGGCCTCCCACCCGACCGAACGCGCTGCGCGCACTCCAGAACACCCGTACAGGCCGCCGCAGGCATCCCGCACCCGCCCCACGGCACAGCAATGCCGGCGCAGCTCCCCAGCTGCGCCGGCATTTGTGCCGTCCGCCGCACCCCCGTCCCCACGGGGTTTCATAGGTGGATGTCCCCGCCCGGACCGCTCTTCCGGGCCTGGGGTCGCCGCTCAGCGCCCCAGCATCACGCCCACGGACGACGCCTGTGTTGCCACTGTCTCCCACCCGTCGAAGACGAGGAGGAGCAGCGCCGCCAGAGGAAGGGCCATGATCGTCGCCACCAGGGGGTGGCGGCGGCCGGTACGGCGGGGGCGCGTGGTGCGTCCCTGCGTGCGGATCAGTGTCCGCGGTGCCGGATAGGCCATGGTCCCTCTCCTGACCGTCTCAGGTGTCGTTGGCAGCGGCGGGTGTCTGACCTCGGGGGACGAGTGCTGCACCCGCCGCTTGACCTCAAATCTAGGTGTCCGGCGTCTACCGGGCGTCATGCCCTCGTACCGATTGCCGGGCCTCCCGGAGGATGACCCGTGACCTGCGGAGTACTCCCCTGGGTGGAGACGGGGACCTAGGCCTCAGGGTCTTCCCGGAGGGGCCGCCCGCTGTGCCCCGATGTTTCCGAGCTGTCCTCCCGCGGGATCGGCTGCTCGACCAGTGCCAGCACCCGGTTCGCCATGAAACGGGCCGTACGGACGACCGAGCCGTTTCGGGTGACTTCGCTCACTTCCACCACACCTCGGCGTACTGCGGTCTCCACCCGGCGGCCCGCCCTGCTCGCCACCACCTCGTACGTGCGTGTCGTGTCCCCGGCGTCCACGACTATCTCCACTCGATCACCCTTCACGGGTTCAATCCCCCTTCTGCGACAGTCGGTTGGAACCGCCCGCGGGCCGAAGTCGGCCTGCTTCCACAGCCCCTGACCACTCTTCAAGTCTCCCACCCGGCACTGACAATCCGATGGGCCGAGAGGGCGCGGCCTCTGCGCGCGGCGGGCCGTGGAAACGTAAGCTGTGGCACGTCACACGGACCGGGCAGCGGGGATGAACATGGCGATGATGCGCCTGAGGCGCGAGGACCCGCGCGTCGTCGGCTCGTTCAGGCTTCACAGACGGCTCGGAGCGGGCGGGATGGGCGTGGTCTATCTCGGATCGGACCGTAAAGGGCAGCGGGTCGCCCTGAAGGTGATCCGGCCGGATCTGGCGGAGGACCAGGAGTTCCGCTCGCGGTTCGCCCGCGAAGTCTCGGCGGCACGGCGGATCCGGGGTGGCTGTACGGCCCGGCTCGTCGCCGCCGATCTCGACGCGGAACGGCCGTGGTTCGCCACCCAGTACGTGCCCGGGCCCTCCCTGCACGACAAGGTCGCCGACGAGGGGCCGCTGGGCGCGGCCGAGGTGGCCGCCATCGGTGCCGCCCTGTCGGAAGGGCTCGTCGCCGTGCACGAGGCCGGGGTCGTGCACCGGGACCTGAAGCCGTCCAACATCCTGCTGTCCCCCAAGGGACCGCGGATCATCGACTTCGGCATCGCCTGGGCCACCGGCGCCTCGACACTCACCCACGTCGGCACGGCGGTCGGCTCCCCCGGTTTCCTCGCCCCGGAGCAGGTGCGCGGCGCCGCGGTCACCCCGGCCACCGACGTGTTCTCGCTCGGGGCGACCCTCGCGTACGCGTCGATGGGCGACTCCCCCTTCGGGCACGGCAGTTCCGAGGTGATGCTGTACCGCGTGGTGCACGAGGAGGCACAACTGCACGGCGTGCCGGACGCGCTGGCCCCGCTGGTGCGGGCGTGTCTGGCGAAGAACCCCGAGGAACGGCCCAGCACGCTCCAGCTGTCACTGCGTCTGAAAGAGATCGCGGCCCGGGAGGCGCAGGGGCACGCGGATCTGCGTCCGCCCGCGCCGCGTGGGGGCGAGGCGGACCGGCCCACCGGGCGGATCGCCGACACCTATCCGGAGCGGGCGGCGCAACGGCGTCCGCAGGGACCGTCGGGTGCGCAGGGCGCGCCGGGCACGCCCGCACCGCGCGGTGGACCCCCGTCGCGCGGTTCCGGCCCGGTGCGGAGCGGGGGTACCCCGTCGCGCGGCGCGGCCCCGTCGCGGGACGGCAGCGGTACACGTGGCAACGGCGGCCCGTCCTCGCGGTCCGGGGCGCGGGCCACTCCGGCCGCGCGGAACACGACCCGGTCCGGTGGCGGGAGCCGTCCGGGGCCACGCAGCGGAACGGGACGTCCGACGTCCAGGAACACCGGGACCGGGCGGCGGCCGGCGAATCCCCGGCTGCTGCGCCAGCGCCTGTTCGTGTTCGTCGTGGTCACGCTGCTCGTGGCGCTCGGTATCGCGGCGGCGCAGGGCTGCCAGGGGCCGTCGCAGGGTCTCGGGGACGACCGGGGGGTCGTACGGGAGCAGCGGCAGGGGCAGGTGCACGCGCCGACGGACTATGTGCCCCTGGACAAGGGGCGGCTGATGTCCGAGCGGTACGAGTCGACTCTGCGCCAGGGCGGCTAGGGCACGGCCAGGGCGGGTTTGCGGTCGGGTCCGCCCGGGGGCGGCGCGTCCCGCTCACGGGGGCGGACCGAGCGCACGCCCCCGGGAGGCGTCGTCACAGGGACGGACGGCCCGTGGCCACCGCGTAGAAGGCGACCGCGGCCGCCGCGCCCACGTTGAGGGAGTCGACGCCGTGGGCCATCGGGATGCGGACCCACTCGTCCGCCGCGACCAGGGCCTGGGTGGACAGGCCGTCGCCCTCCGCGCCCAGCATCAGGGCCACCCGGTCCATCGTGTGCGGGGCGGCTTCGTCGAGGGTCCTGGCCTTCGCGTCCGGGGTGAGGGCGAGGAGGGTGAAGCCCGCCTCGCGGACCGAGTCCAGGCTCTTGGGCCAGGTGTCCAGGCGGGCGTACGGGACGGAGAAGACCGCGCCCATCGAGACCTTGACGCTGCGGCGGTAGAGCGGGTCGGCGCAGTCCGGGGAGAGCAGGACCGCGTCCATGCCGAGGGCGGCGGCCGAGCGGAAGATCGCGCCGATGTTGGTGTGGTCGTTGACCGACTCCATGACGACGACCCGGCGGGCGGTCTGCAGCAGGTCGGCCGCGGTGGGCAGCGGCTTGCGCTGCATCGAGGCGAGCGCGCCGCGGTGCACGTGGTAGCCGGTGACCTGCTCGGCGAGTGCGGGGCTGACCGCGTACACCGGGGCCGGGAGCTCGTCGATGACGTCCCGCATGACGTCGACCCACTTCGCCGACAGCAGCATCGAACGCATCTCGTACCCGGCCTCCTTGGCCCGCCGGATGACCTTCTCGCCCTCGGCGATGAACAGGCCCTCGGCCGGCTCGCGCTTGCGGCGCAGTTCGACGTCGGTCAGGCCCGTGTAGTCGCTCAAACGCGGGTCGTCGGGATCCTCGACGGTGATGAGATCGGCCACAGGGTGATACTGCCTTGTCCTGGGTGCGGTGCCAACGGCTGGGGACGGGTTGGGTTACCCGGGGTTACAAAGAGGTCTGCGGGCCCACGGTGACGACCTCGCCGACGACGATGACGGCCGGCGGCTTCACGTCCTCGGTCCGTACGACGTCGGCGACCGTGGCGAGCGTGGCGTCGACCCGGCGCTGTGCGGCCGTCGTGCCTTCCTGGACGAGGGCGACCGGGGTGTCCGGGGACTTGCCGTGGGCCACCAGCGTCTCGGCGATCTTGCCGATCTTGTCGACGCCCATGAGGATCACCAGGGTGCCGGTCAGCCGCGCGAGGGACGGCCAGTCGACCAGGGAGCGCTCGTCGTCCGGGGCGACATGGCCGCTGACCACCGTGAACTCGTGGGCGACACCGCGGTGGGTGACCGGGATGCCGGCCGCGCCCGGCACGGAGATCGAGCTGGAGATGCCGGGCACGACGGTGCAGGGGATGCCGGCCTCGGCGAGCGCCTGGAGCTCCTCCATACCGCGGCCGAAGACGTACGGGTCGCCGCCCTTGAGCCGCACGACCGACTTGCCCAGCCTGGCGTGCTCGATCAGGGCGTTGTTGATGGCCTCCTGGGCCATGAAACGGCCGTACGGGATCTTCGCCGCGTCGATCACCTCGACGTGCGGCGGGAGTTCGGCGAGGAGGTCGCGGGGACCCAGGCGGTCGGCGATCACGACGTCCGCCTCGGCGAGCAGGCGGCGGCCGCGGACCGTGATCAGGTCGGGATCGCCGGGGCCGCCGCCGACGAGGGCCACGCCGGTCGTGCGGGTGCGGTGGTGGGGGGCGACCAGCGTGCCGTCGCGCAGGCCCTCGACGACCGCGTCACGGATCGCGGCGGTGTGGCGGGGGTCGCGGCCGCGGGCATTCGTGGTGAGGACGGCGACCGTCACGCCTTCGCTGGTGCCGGTGGCCGGGGTCCAGGCCGTCGCCGCGTCGGCGTCGTCGGAACGGACGCACCACACGCGGTGCGCCTCCGCCTCCGCGGAGGCGCGTGCGTTCGCCTCGGGATCGCTGGTGGCGATCAGGGCGTACCAGGCGTCGGCCAGGTCCCCTTCGGCGTACGCGCGCCTGGTCCAGGTGATCTCGCCCGCGTCCGCCATCGCCTCGACCGAGGGGGTCGCCCCGGGGGACACCAGGTGGACGGCGGCGCCTGCCGCGATCAGTGCCGGGAGGCGGCGCTGCGCGACCTGACCGCCGCCGAGGACGACGACCCTGCGGCCGGTGAGGCGGAGGCCTACGGGGTAGGCGGGGTGTTCGGCCATGAGGTGCGGCTCCTCGTACGGGCGTGGCTGGGCGCTGCGGCTCTGGAGCGGCCCTGACGTGCGGATTTTAAGCTGCGGGTTCAGCGTACGGCGGGGGCGGGGGCGCAGGCGGGGGCGGGGCGCACGCGGAGTACGCGTGCCCGCACCACCCCCGGCCGCCGCCTACTTCTCGGTGACCCCGGCGGAGTCGAACGTCGCCACCTCGTGCATCGCTCTCGCCGTGCTCTGGACCAGCGGCAGCGCCAGCAGTGCGCCCGTGCCCTCGCCGAGGCGGAGGTCCAGGTCGACCAGGGGCCGCAGACCCAGCTTGTTCAGGGCGGCCACGTGACCCGGCTCGGCGCTGCGGTGACCGGCGATGCAGGCCGCGAGGACCTCGGGGGCGATCGCGCGGGCGACCAGGGCGGCGGCGCCGGCGCTGACCCCGTCCAGGATCACCGGCGTCCTGAGGGAGGCGCCGCCGAGGAGGAGGCCGACCATGGCGGCGTGCTCGAATCCGCCGACGGCCGCGAGGACGCCGATCGGGTCGGCCGGGTCCGGCTGGTGGAGGTCGAGGGCACGGCGGACGACCTCGGTCTTGCGGGCCAGGGTCTCGTCGTTGATACCGGTGCCCCGGCCGGTGACCTCGGCGGGGTCCGCGCCGGTGAAGACCGAGATGAGCGCCGCCGACGCCGTGGTGTTCGCGATGCCCATCTCGCCGGTGAGCAGTGCCTTGTTGCCGGCCGACACCAGGTCGCGGGCGGTCTCGATGCCCACCTCGATGGCCTGCTTGGCCTCCTCGCGGGTCATCGCGGGGCCGGTGGTCATGTCGGACGTGCCCGCGCGGATCTTGCGGGGCAGCAGCCCGGGGGTGGCGGGCAGGTCGGAGGCGACGCCGACGTCGACGACGCAGACCTCGGCGCCGACCTGGCTCGCGAAGGCGTTGCAGACCGCGCCGCCGCCGAGGAAGTTGGCGACCATCTGGGCCGTCACCTCCTGCGGCCAGGGGGTGACGCCCTGCGCGTGCACACCGTGGTCGCCCGCGAAGATCGCGACGGCCGCGGGCTCCGGGATCGGCGGCGGGCACTGGCGGGACAGGCCGGACAGCTGGGCGGAGATGATCTCCAGCATGCCGAGCGCGCCGGCCGGTTTGGTCATGCGCTTCTGCCGCTCCCACGCCTCGCCGAGCGCCTTGGCGTCCAGCGGGCGGATCTGCGCGACGGTCTCGCCGAGCAGGTCGTGCGGCTCCTCGCCGGGCAGCGCGCGACGGCCGTACGTCTCCTCGTGCACGACCCACGACAGCGGGCGGCGCTTGGACCAGCCGGCCTGCATCAGCTCGGGCTCGTCCGGGAACTCGTCGACGTAGCCCACGCAGAGGTACGCGATGACTTCGAGGTGCTCGGGCAGGCCGAGGGCGCGCACCATCTCGCGCTCGTCGAAGAAGCTGACCCAGCCGACGCCGAGGCCCTCGGCGCGGGCCGCGAGCCAGAGGTTCTCGACCGCGAGCGCCGCGGAGTACGGGGCCATCTGCGGCTGGGTGTGCCGGCCGAGGGTGTGCCGGCCGCCGCGGGTCGGGTCGGCGGTGACGACGATGTTCACGGGGGTGTCGAGGATCGCCTCGATCTTCAGTGCCTTGAACTGCTTGGCCCGGCCCTTGGGGAGGGACCTGGCGTACGCGTCGCGCTGCCGCATGGCCAGGTCGTGCATCGCCCGCCGGGTGTCCGCGGACCGGATGACGACGAAGTCCCAGGGCTGCGAGTGGCCCACGGAGGGCGCGGTGTGGGCCGCCTCCAGGACGCGCAGCAGCACTTCGTGCGGGATGGGGTCGCTGCGGAAGCCGTTGCGGATGTCCCTGCGTTCCCGCATGACCTTGAGGACCGCCTCGCGCTCGGCGTCGTCGTAGGCGGGCGCGGCCGGGCCGGTGGACTGTCGTACGTGTTCCACTGCGGCCGTGCTCTCTTCCTGGTCCTGCTGGTCCTGCTGGTCTTCCTGGTCGGCGGCCCGGGTGTCCAGGTCCTCCGCGGACTGTACGCGTTCGGACTCGCCCTCATGCGCGACGGGCGGCCCCTGCGCCTGCTGGTCCTCCGGGGGGAGGGTCAGGGCGTGCGGGGGCGCCGGCGCGGGGTGCGAGGCGGTCGGCACCGAGCCCTCCACCTGCACGAACTGGCTCTCCGGCGGTGCCGCGGGGGTCCGCTGGGCGGGTGCCGACGCATCGTGGGGGGCCGGGGCGTACTCCGCGTGGGGGGCCGGCGGGGCCGACGGGTGGGCGGGCTCCGGCGCGGAGGCCGTGACCGCCGCGAAGTCGGCGGGGGTGTCCACGGGGACGTTCGCGGGGGCGTCCGCGGGCTGGGGCTGGTGTGCTTCCGGGGCGCGGGCGGCGGCCGGGTCCAGGTCCGGGGCGGCGGCCCGCGGGCCCGGTGCGGGCTGGGCGTCCGGGGTCACCGGCTGACCGTGGCCTGGGGCGGCCTGCTGGGGTGCCGCGTACTCGGATTCCGTGAACTGCGGTTCCGCGTACTGCGGGGGCGTCGCGGGGGGCATGGCGGCGGCGGTGCCGTCGGCGTCCGGGAGGGGTGCGGGGGTGACGCCCGTGCCGGACCACGGGTCCGGCGAGGCGTCGGGAGCGGCCGGGAAGGGCACGGCCTCGGGGGACGCCGGGGCGTCGCCGGTGTCGACGGCCTCGGGGGCGTGCGGGGGCTGGGCGGCCTGGGGGGCCTCGGTGACGTCCGGGATGGGTGCGGCTGCGGGCATCGGGCCGGCGGCGGGGCCGGCAGCGGGGCCGGCAGCGGCAGCGTGCGCGGCGTCCGGGGCGGCATCCGGTGCGTGTACGGCGTCCGGGGCGGGGTCGAGACCCGTGGCCTGTACGGCGTTCGGGGCGGGGTCCGTTCCGGGAAGCTGACCGGCGCCCGGGGCGAGGCCCGCGTCCGGGACCTGACCGGCGTCCACCGCCGACCCGTCGCCGGGGATCGCGGCCTCGGGTGCGCCGGGCACAAAGGCTCCGGGCTCGGTGACCGGCGCGATGCCGGAGGCTTCGGCTTCGGCTTCGGCTACCACTTCGGCTTCGGCTTCGGCGGCAGGGTCGCCGTCGGCTACGAGGGCGGGCTCGGACGTGTGCGGGCTCTCGGCGCCCGGCTCCGCGTCCGGGGCCGGGACGGGGGTCGGGGTGGCGTCCGGCACCTGTCCGGCGTCCGAGGCTGCCGCAGCCTCACCGGCACCTCCGGCGTCCTGAACGCCCTCCGCCACGGCGGCCGTTCCCCACGCGTCCCCGGCGTCCGCACCGGCCTCGGCTTCAGGTGCCTGGGCGTGGCCCATGGCCGTCAGCGTCCCCTGCGCGGCGTCCGAGGCCGGGACAGCGTCCGGAACGAACCCGGCCGCCGGACCGTGGACGGCGTCAGCGTCAGGAACCGACGTCGGCCCCGCGAGCTGCTCGCCTTCCGGTCCGTGAGCGTCTTCCGGCGACTGCCCGGCATCCGGAGCCTGGGCGCCCGCCGCGGACTGCCCGGCGTCCGCCGTCTGCGCCTCCCCGGAGGCCGGCTCGGCCTCCTCATCGAATGACGCCTCGTCACCCTCTGGAGCCGGCGCGTCGAACCCGCCCTCGTGACTCTGCGCCGCGAGAGGCTCCGCTGGGACCTGCGGTCCGACACTCTGCTCCGGAGACTGCGGTCCGACGCCGGTCTCGGCGGCCTGCGGCCCGACACCGACCCCCGCGGCCTCCAGCCCGGGACCCGCCTCCGCGAACTCCGACGCAGAACCCGCCTCCGCGACCTGCCCCTCCACACCGTCCACCGCGCCCTGCGGCCCGACACCCGCCTCCGCGACCTCCGGCCCAGGACCCGCGTCCGCGACCTGCGGTCCCGCGCTCGCCTCGGCGGCCTGCGGCTCCCCGTCGGTCGTCGCGGCCTGGGGCGCGGCAGCGGCCGTCTCCGCCGGCGGTGCCTCCGCCGTCTCCGCGTCCTGCGGGGCGGCGGCAACCGTCTGCGTCGCGAGGCGGGACACCGCGGCCTGGGCGGCGCCCGCCGCTTCGGCGGCGTGCAGTGCAGCCACCGGCTCGGGCTGTCCCTCTCCGGGAACAACCGTTTCGGCAGCCGTGGCCGACGCGTTCACCGGCGCCTGGACCCCGGCGTGCACCGCATCCCGCGCCGCCGCCCCCCAGGGCGTCGCACCCTGGGCGGGCATCTCGCGGGGCTGCGGGACGTCGAGGTACTCGGGCTGGCTCGCGGGCGTCGCGGACTGCCGTACCGGAGTGCCGACGGCGCCGCGGTCGGCGAGGGAGCGGACCGGGCTGGCGGAGGTGTCGGGGATGGGCGGGCCGAGGTGCAGGGGGCGGCGGGGCTGGGCGGGTGCAGTGGGCGGGACCGGCGCGGGGTTGGGGAGGCGGACGGCGCTGAGATCGACGGAACCGCTGTCGCGGCCCGAGATCTCGTGCGGGCCCGGTTCGTGCACGGCCTCGACGACGGGCTCCGGCGCGGGCGGCGGGACCTCGTTGCCCCACGCGCCCTGGGCGCCCGGCAGCAGCAACAGGTCTTCGTCCTCGGCGGTGGTCTCGGAGAGGTAGGTGTACGCACCGTGCGCGGGGACGCCCGGCTGATCCACCATGCCTGCGTTCTCCGGCAGTCCCTCGCCCGGAACCTGGCCGGTGTCGGTCATGCGTACCCCTCGCCCATCGGTTAGTGCTTCTACGGCCGGCTCACCCGGAGCGGCGCACCGACCGCCCCGCAGTGAAGAACGAGCGTGCGTGCCCAGCGGCACGAACGACCCGTCGCCAAAAGACGACAAAGCCATTAACTGGCATTGTCGCGGCCGTTGCCCCGTCGCGACAGCTTGATCCGCGACGGCCCGCTGTGGACTGCGCCACGTTGCGCGTCCTCCGGTTGTGCCGTACCACACCCACCCCAAAACGGGCGTGTTTTCCGGACATTGACCTACGAAGCGCCGGGTGTCCGAGTGCGGTACAACGATCGGCCAGCCTACCGCGCGCAGTACGACAACAGGATCACGGGACCGCGAAAGCGGCTCAGGACGTGCGGTCCGGCAGCAGGCCGCTGAGCAGGAACGCGACGCTCCGCTCGGTCTCCGTCCAGGCCCGCGTGTCGAGTTCGACGGACTGGACCAGGGCGCATTCGACCTGGTAGCCGTGCTCGGTCAGGTCGCGGCCGACGCGTTCGGCCGCGTCCCGGGTCGCCGCGTGCGTGACGATGCGCTGCGGGCGCCGGTCGGCCACGGCCGAGACCACCGCGGCTCCCCCGCCGCCGACGCGGACGACGTCCGGTTCGGGAAGGTTCTCCAGGATGTGCGGGGCGGTACCGCGCACGATCTGCACCTGGACCTCGAAGCCGCGCGCGGCGGCCTCCGTGCGGGCGCACGCCGCGAGATCCTGGTCGACGGCGATGACGGCGGCGCCGGCGCGCGCGGCCTCCACGGAGAAGGCGCCGCTGCCGCAGCCGATGTCCCACACGAGGTCACCGACGCGCGGTCCGAGCCGGGCCAGTTGGGCCGCGCGGAGCAGTTCCGCCTCGCCCTCGCCGAGATCGCCGCCGTACGCCTCGGCGGGCAGCGCCCAGCCGCGCGGGCCGGTGCCCGGCTCACGTCCGGCGATCCAGCCGCCCTCGCCGTTGCCGACGGGACCGGCCGGGCCGATGACGATGACGACGTTGGGATCGCGCCAGGTGTGGTCGGCGGCCTTGTCGGAGGTGACGACGGTGACCTGTTCGTGCTCGGTGCCGAGTTCCTCGCAGATGACGAAGGTGCGGTGCACGCCCTCCAGGAGCAGTCCGAGTTCCGCGGGGCCGGCGCCGGGCGAGGTGAGGACGGCGACCTTGGTGTGGGCCCGGCATACGTTCACCGCGCGTCGCAGGGTCCGTCGGTGTGCGACGACCACGTGTGCGTCGTCCCAGGGCATGCCGGCCCGGGCGAAGGCGGCGGCGACGGAGGAGACCGCGGGCACGACCTCGACCTCCAGGCCGAACTCGGGGGCGCGGAGCGTGCGGACGACACCGAAGAACCCGGGGTCGCCGTCGGCGAGCACGACCGCGGTGCCGCGGTGGCCGGCGACGCGGCGGGCGGCGAGGGCGACGCTGCCGAGGCGGACGCGTTCGGCGCCGGGCGGTACCTCGGGGAGCGCGAGGTGGTGAGGGGCCCCGGCCACCAGCGTGGCGGCGCTCAGGGCGGAGCGTGCCGCGGCGGTCAGCGGCGAGCCGTCCCAGCCGATCACCGTGACCCGGTCGGCCATCGTCTCTCAGTCTCCAGGGGGTGTGCGCGGGTGGTCAGGGCAGCCGCCGGAGGCGGGCTCCGTGAGAGTACCCGGTGAAGTGGGCCGGGGCGCGGGCCCCCTGCGTCAGTTCCAGTCCGGGAACGACGTGAAACCGCCGGTGTCGGCTCGCTCGCCCGCTCCGTCGAGGTCCTCCGGGAGCAGGCTCCACACGATGAAGTCGGTGCGGACGTCGGCCCAGGTGCCGTCCTCGGCGCGGACGTGGGCTATGCAGGCGTTGCGCAGGACGCCTTCGCTGATACAGCCGATCTTCTGGGCGACCTGCTGGGAGGCGGTGTTGTCGGCGGCCGTGCGCAGCTCGATGCGCTCGAAGTTCTGGTCGCCGAGGAGCCATTGGGCGGTGGCCAGGGCCGCCTCGGAGGCGTAGCCCTCGCCACGGGCCCAGGGGGCGATGACGTACGACAGCTCGGTGGACCGGATGTGCCAGTTGGTCTTGGTCAGCTGCACGACGCCCACCAGTCGCTGGGTGAGGAACTCGGTGACCGCGAAGTCGATGCCGCGGCCCGCCTCGCGTTCGCCGGGCGCGTTCTCGGTGATCCAGGCGCGGGCCGCGTCCTCGGTGAAGGGCTGGGGAACGTCGGTCCAGGCCGCGACCTGCTCGTCGTTCATCATCTCGGCCAGTGCGGGCACGTCGTCCTCGTCGAGGGGACGCAGCACCAACCGCTCCGTGCTGATGGAGATGTTGGGGAAGGTGCTCGTCATGCGCCGCTCCGTAACCGTCGGGGACCCTCAGCCTGCTGAACTGCCCAGCATGCAGCATGTGAGCACCGAACCGCACGACGGGGTCCACACCGAGTGAGGGTGCGGACCCCGTGCGTGGCGATACGCGGTATACGCGCCGTCGGCCCGAACCGACCGGGATCAGAACGACGGGAGGACCGAGCCCTCGTAGGTGTCCTCGATGAACTTCTTCACCTCGGCGGAGGTGAGGAGTTCCGCGAGCTTCTTGACGCGCGGGTCGTCCTCGTTGCCCTCCTTCACGGCGAGGAAGTTGCCGTAGGGGTTGTTCTTCGCGGACTCCAGGACGAGGGCGTCCTTCGCGGGCTTGAGGTCGGCCTCGATGGCGTAGTTGCCGTTGATGACGGCCGCGTCGACGTCGTCCAGGGAGCGCGGGGTCTGGGCCGCCTCCAGCTCCTTGAAGGTGAGCTTCTTGGGGTTCTCGACGATGTCGGCGGGGGTCGCCTCGTTGCCCACGCCGTCCTTGAGCGTGATGATCCCGTTGGCGTCCAGGAGCTTCAGTGCCCGCGCCTCGTTCACGCTGTCGTTCGGAACGGCGACGGTCGCACCGCTCTTGAGGTCGTCCGCGCTCTTGACCTTGTGGGAGTAAAGGCCGAGCGGCTCCAGGTGCACCGTGACGACGGGCGCGATGTGCGTGCCGTTCTTCTTGTTGAAGTCGTCGAGGTACGGCTGGTTCTGGAAGTAGTTGGCGTTCACCGAACCGTCCTCGGTGGCCGTGTTCGGCGTGACGTAGTCCGTGAACTCCTTGACCTGGAGGTCGAGTCCCGCCTTCTTCGCCAGGTTGTCCTGCACGTACTTCAGGATCTCGGCGTGCGGTGTCGGGCTCGCGGCGACGACCAGCGGTCCGCTGGTGTCGGAGGAGGCGGAGTCGTTGTCCGAGCCGCAGGCGGTGAGCCCGAAGGTGAGGGCTCCGGCGGCGAGGACGGCGGTGGTGATCTTGGCAGTGTTACGCACGAAAAGTGCCTTTCCTGAGGGGTGCTGCGCCCCGCGATGGGTGTGCGGGGAGATCTGGTGGGGTGTGGTCCGTGCGGTGTCAGGCGGCCTTGCCGACGCCGGCGGCCGCCGGGTCCGGGTCCTTCTTCTGCTTCAGCAGGCGCAGCCTCGGCAGCGGGCCCGAGCCGCTGCCGCGCCGGTGCAGGGAGCGGGCCGCGTAGTCGCCGGCGAACTGGATGAGCGAGATGACGACGGCGAGGATCGCCACGGTGATCCACATCAGCTCGGTCTCGAACCGCTGGTAGCCGTAGCGGATGGCGATGTCGCCGAGGCCGCCGGCGCCGACCGTGCCGGCCATGGCGGAGTAGCCGATGAGCGCGACGATCGTGGTCGTGGTGCTGGAGATCAGCGACGGCAGGGACTCGGGGACGAGCACCTTGCGCACGATCGTCCAGGTGTTGCCGCCCATCGACTGCACGGCCTCGACGAGCCCGCCGTCCACTTCGCGGACCGCCGTCTCGACCAGGCGCGCGAAGAAGGGGATGGCGCCGATGGCGAGCGGCACGATGGCGGCCTCACGGCCGATGGTCGTGCCGGTGAGGGAGCGGGTGAAGCCCATCAGCGCGACCATCAGGATGATGAACGGCATCGAGCGGGCGACGTTCACGACCTGCCCGATGACCCTGTTGGCGACGACGTTCTGGAGCAGTCCGCCGCGGTCGGTGAGGACGAGGAGGACGCCGAGCGGGAGTCCGCCGACGACGGCGATGAGCGTGGACCAGCCGACCATGTAGAGCGTGTCCCAACACGCCTGGGACAGCAGGGGCTGCATCTCGGACCAGGTCACTTGGCACCTTCCTTCACCAGCTGGGGCTCCCGGCCCTCGGGTCCGACCACGTCGATGTGCAGGCCCTGTTCGCGCAGGAAGCCGATCGGCACGACGTTGTCCTCGTAGTGGCCGGGCAGCTCGATGCGCATACGGCCGACCTGGAGGCCGCCGACGGTGTCGATGGCCGCGCCGAGGATCGATATGTCGATGTTGTAGGTGCGCGCGAGCTGGGAGATGACCGGATGGGTCGCCGTCTCGCCCTGGAAGGTGATGTCGACGACGGTCCGGTCGGCGCCGGAGGCATCGCCGCCCACCGGGAACAGCGCGGCGGCCAGTTCGGAGCCCGGGGTCGCGAGCAGCTCGGTGACCGTGCCGGACTCGACGACGCGGCCCCGGTCCATGAGCGCGGCCGAGTCGCAGATCGACTTCACGACGTCCATCTCGTGGGTGATGAGCAGGACGGTCAGTCCCAGTTGCCGGTTCAGGTCGCGCAGCAGCTGGAGGATGGAGCGGGTGGTCTCCGGGTCGAGGGCGCTGGTGGCCTCGTCGGACAGCAGGACCTTGGGGTCCCCGGCCAGGGCGCGGGCGATGCCGACGCGCTGCTTCTGGCCGCCGGACAGCTGCGCCGGGTAGGCCCCGGCCTTGTCGGCGAGACCGACGAGGTCGAGCAGCTCCAGCGCCTTGCGGGAGCGTTCCTTGCCGGACTTGCCAAGGATTTCGAGCGGCAGCTCGACGTTGTCCTGGACGGTCCGCGAGGACAGCAGGTTGAAGTGCTGGAAGACCATGCCGATACGGCTGCGCGCCCGGCGCAGCTCCTTGCCCGCGCGGGGTCCGCGGCCCGCGAGGGCGGTGAGGTCCTGGCCGGCGACGGTCACCGTCCCGGCGGTGGGGCGCTCCAGCAGGTTGACGCAGCGGATGAGCGAGGACTTGCCGGCGCCGGACTGGCCGATGACGCCGTACACCTCGCCTTCGCGGACGTGGAGGTCGACGCCGTCGAGGGCGGTGATCTCGCGGCCGCGGGATCGGTAGACCTTGGTGAGGCCCGATGTGGTGATCACGTGGGTTTCCGTCACTGTCGGGTGCAGGGCGTGGGTGTGCCCTGGCGGGTGCATTCGGTCGGGAACGCGGCACGGTTCTCGTGCGGTGGCATGCGGAACCGGGGAGAACGTGTGCGCGATCGAGGTCCCCCGCGCCGTTCGGGCTGTGGGGGAGGCATCGGTCCCCTACGCGCCACGGCGTGGGGACATGCCAGGCGGCTCGCTTCGGGGCGCGAGGCTCAGGGTGGTGCGAGGGCCCTCTAGAAGGCGCACATTCGACACATACAACGAGCACCGGGCGTCGGGGTCGCCTCGGTCGCAAGGGTGCGGCAGCTCGTGATGGTCATGCGATCAGTAAACCAGATGGACGGTCCTTACCGACTGCCGCTGTCCAGGATGCGGACAGCGGCGGACGCCCCTCAGGCGCGTACCGAGATCTCCACGTTCCCGCCGGTGACCAGCGCGGACAAGGCCGACAGGTCCTTCACGACGAGGTCGGCGGTCAGCTCGTGGGCCTGGTGGGTTGTGGTCAATGCCACGGTGGTCATCCCGGCCGCGCGGCCGGCCTGGAGCCCGGCCGGGGCGTCCTCGAAGACGACACAGCCGGCCGGGTCGACGCCCAGCCGGCGGGCGGCGAGCAGGTAGGGCTCGGGGTCGGGCTTGCCGCGCGTGATGTCGTCGGCGGCGATCATCGTCTTGGGCAGGATGCCGACGGCGTCGAGCCGGGCCTCGGCGAGGCGCCGGGTGGCGGAGGTGACGACGGCCCAGCGGTCCGCGGGCAGCCCGTCGAGGAAGGACCGGGTGCCGGGCAGCAGGTGGACGCCGTCGTTGGGCACGTCCTCCACCTCCAGGTTCTCGATCCGCGCGACGGCTTCCGGCACGAGGTGGGCGGGCAGCAGGTCGGCGGCTATCTCGGCGGCCGGCCGGCCGTGCAGTTCGACGCGGGCGAACTCCTCGGCGGTGATCCCGTACTCCACGGCCCACCGGGTCCAGCAGCGGTCCACCGAGGCGAGGGAGGAGACGAGGGTTCCGTCGTTGTCGAACAACAGGGCTTGTGCGTGGATCTTCATGCCCTCGACCCTACGGTGCACGCCGGGGTCGGCCGCATCGGGCCTTTTGGCCCGTAATAGGGTCGCGGCATGCTTGCTGCCTTGACGCTCGTGACCGGCGTCGCCGCACTGCTGCTCGCCGCGTGGTGCGGCTGGGCCGCGTACCGTGACCAGCCGACCAAGGACTGGCACTTCATCGGGATGGCCGTGGTGTCGGTGCTGGCCCTGGTCCAGCTGGTGATCGGGATCGTGCAGCTGGCGCGGGGCGAGAAGCCGGAGCAGGGCACGACGATCTTCGTGGCGTATCTGCTGGGCGCGTTCGCGTGCGTCCCGGCGGCGGGGTTCATGTCGCTGGCCGAACGCACGCGGTGGGGCTCGGTGACGGCCGCCGCCGGCGGGGTGGTGCTGGCGGTGCTGGAGGTGCGGCTCTATGACATCTGGGGAGGCTGAGGTGACCGTGACCGGCAGGAAGCCGGCCAGGACCCGGCTGATCAGCGGGCCGGGAACCCTGCTGGTGTGGCTGTACGGCGTGATGGTCGTCGGCGCGGTGTCGCGCTCGGTCTACCAGATCGCCACGGAGTTCGACCGGGCGCCGCTCGCGTACGCGCTGTCCGCCGTCGCGGGTGTGGTGTACGGGTTCATCACGTACTCGCTGGTGCGCGGCGGGGAGACGGCGCGCAGGGCCGCGCTGGTGTGCTGCGCGGCCGAACTCGCGGGCGTGCTGGCCGTCGGTACCTGGACGCTGATCGAGCCGTCCGCCTTCCCGGACCAGACCGTGTGGTCCGACTACGGGATGGAGTACCTCTTCATTCCGGTGCTCCTGCCGGTCTCCGCGCTGTACTGGCTGCGCAGGGGCGTACGGCGGGCGGACGCCGCCTGAGCGTCCTGCGGGCGAACGGTCACGCGGTGGCCGCGTAGGTGCCGGCCGGCTTCTCCAGGACGATCATCTCGACCCCGTCGTCGCCCTTGGCGGTGCCCACCGTGTGGTAGCCCACCCGGCGGTACAGGCGCAGGCCGCCCTCGCTGCGGCGGCCGGTGTGGAGGCGGAAGCTGGTGGCGCCGCGCTCCCCCGCAAGGGCCGATTCGGCCGCCCGGAGCAGGCGGGCGCCGATGCCGTGGCCCTGCAGGCGGGGGTGGACGCAGAGTTTGCCGATGGCGGCCGAGCCGTCGTCGGTGATCCGGCCGCGGACCGAGCCGACCACCTCGTCGCCCAGCCGCGCCACGAAGACGCAGTCCGTGGCGACCTCGTCGCGGACGGAGTCCAGGCTCTGGACGAGCGGGTCGATGCGGTAGTTGCCGTACAGCGCCGCCTCACTCTGGAAACACAGGTACTGGAGCCGGAAGATCTGCTCCGCGTCCTGCCCGGTCGCTGCCGAGATGGTCACGCTCATGCCCATGTGCGCACGCCTCCCGCTCACCTGATCGCCTGTTGTCCCTCACTCCTATCCCCGCGCTCCGTGGGCCGCAACCTCCGGCGTCAGCAATCTCCGCAGACAACTCAGGCATCTGGAACGTTCCGGGCCGAGACTGCCCTGTGAGATACCCAACTCCCCCGCGATCTCGCGATAGGTGAGGTCTCTCGGCGACAGGAGCGCCCGCATCAGGGCGGGGCAGCGGCCGGGCAGCCGGCGGACCGCGTCGTGCAGAGCGCGGCGGCGGGCGGCGGCGAGGGCGAGCTGTTCGGGCGTCCGGTCGCCGTCGTCGGCCGGCTCGACGCGGTACGGCCGTTCGAGGCGGGTCGTACGGCGGGTGCGGCGGGACTCGGAGCGGACGGCGCGGCGGAGCCAGCCGTGCGGGTCGAGGGGGGCGCCCTGGGCGTCGAGGTGCTCCAGGAGGCGGAGCCAGACGGCCTGTTCCAGGTCGCCGGGTTCCGTCCCGGTGGCATGGGCCTCCGCCGAGGCTTCGGCGGTGAGCAGGGGGCGCAGGGTGGTGAGCAGGTCGTGCGTCATACGCACAGCGACGCGGCCGCCCGGGCGGCGGGTTGCCCGGGCGGCCGGATGTCACCCCAACCGGGGGCGGCGGCTCAGCCGTTGACGAAGTCCTCGCGGGCCAGCAGGCCGGTGTCGGGATGGTCGGTGAAGATGCCGTCGATGCCCGTGGCGAAGTACGCCCGGTAGGCGCCGAAGACGTCGCCGTAGGCGTCCGCGTCCGTGCCCTTGCGGAACTCGGCGGGCAGGAAGGGGTTCTCGTTGCGCAGGGTGTACGGGTGCAGGATCAGGCCCGCCCTGTGGGCGTCCTTGACGAGGGTGGTCGGCGTGGTGAGCCTGCCGGCC
This sequence comes from Streptomyces sp. NPDC003011, assembly GCF_053591515.1. NCBI lineage: Bacteria > Bacillati > Actinomycetota > Actinomycetes > Kitasatosporales > Streptomycetaceae > Streptomyces > Streptomyces sp. NPDC003011. Next base: position 66,411 of record NZ_JBSFTY010000032.1, on the reverse strand, counting down.
GCGTCGCGCGGGACGACCAGGTCGAGGGTCGGGCCGATGCCCTGGGCGTAGGAGGCGATCTCCTTGAGGCCCTTCGGGGTGACGAGGTCGGCGACCGTGCGGGGGTCGCCGGTCTCGACGAAGTCCCAGGGGCGGCTGCCGGCGGAGGACAGGAGCACCACCAGCGGGTTGCCGACGAGCTTGTCCAGGCGCTGGATGCTGGTCGGCTCGAAGGACTGCAGGATGACCGGCGCGTTCTTCTTGTCCTTGCCGTACCGGCGCAGCAGCCGGGCGACCCGCTCCTCCAGGCCGAGGCCCAGCTTGCGGAAGTACGTGGGGTGCTTGAGCTCGGGGTAGATCCAGACCTGCCTGCCGCGCGCGCGGGTCTGCTCGTCCTGCCACTTCAGGACCTCTTCGAAGGTGGGGATCTCCCAGCGGCCGTCGTAGAGGGTGTTGTGCGGGCGGTTGGCCGGGATGCGCTCGACCGCGCGGAGCGTCTTGAGCTCGGCGAGCGTGAAGTCCTCGGTGAACCAGCCGGTGGTGGAGACCCCGTCGAGCAGCTTGGTGGTCCGGCGGCCGGCGAACTCGGGGTGACCGGCGACGTCCGTGGTGCCGCCGATCTCCGGCTCGTGGCGGCAGACGAGGTGACCGTCCTTGGTGGGCACCAGGTCGCCGGCCTCGACGATGTCGGCGCCCAGGTCGAGGGCGAGTTGGTAGGAGCCCAGGGTGTGCTCGGGGCGGTAGCCGCTGGCTCCCCGGTGGCCGATGACCGTGGGCACGGGCAGGCTCCTGAGCCCGCCGCTCCCGCGCCCGGCGCCGGCGGCTCCGGCCGCGCCCGGCAGCCCGAGCACCGCTCCCCCGGCCCCGAGCACCGCGGCGCCGAGCAGCGCCCGCCGCCCGGCCGCACCGGCCCGGTTCGACCCCTGCGATCCCTGCGACTCCTGCGACTCCTGCGATCCTCGCGACCCCTGTGTTCCCCGCGTTCCCATGAGCGCCCCTCCCTGCCGTCGGCTCGTCAGTGCGCGCTGATCGTAGGTGCGTGTACATGGCGGGCGGGAGACCCCCGGTGGAACACGGGGGTGACTCGGGATGTCGCATGGGAACAGATGTCTGACGCCTGGTCGGCTTCAGGGGCACAGCGCGGGGTACGCGACCTGCGTCACATCGTTCCGGGCGTGTTACCGCCCGGCGATGGCGAGCCGCCGCAGGTGAACGGGCGTCAACAGTGCGTAAGACCTCGGTGAACGCGCCGCGTCCGATGTGCGCGAGCACCCGAGCCGCGAGTAATGTCCTCACCTGCACAGACTCATACAGATTCCCTGGCCGTTCTCTTGACTCCGGAGGGCCCGTTGTCCCGCTTCACGCTCATCAAGGCAGTGCTCGGACCGATCATGCGCCTGATGTTCCGCCCACGGGTGGAGGGCGCGGAGAACATCCCGGGCGAGGGTGCGGTGATCCTGGCCGGTAACCACCTGACGTTCATCGACTCGATGATCATGCCCCTCTTCTGCGACCGGCAGGTCTTCTTCATCGGCAAGGACGAGTACGTCACCGGCAAGGGGATCAAGGGCCGGCTGATGGCCTGGTTCTTCACCGGCTGCGGCATGATCCCGGTCGACCGGGACGGTGGCCGCGGCGGTGTCGCGGCGCTGATGACCGGCCGCCGGGTGCTGGAGGAGGGCAAGGTCTTCAGCATCTACCCGGAGGGCACGCGCTCCCCCGACGGCCGGCTGTACCGGGGCCGTACGGGTATCGCCCGGCTGGCCATGATGACCGGCGCGCCCGTCGTGCCGTTCGCCATCATCGGCACGGACAAGATCCAGCCCGGCGGCGCCGGCTTCCCGCGCCCCGGCCGGGTCACGGTCCGCTTCGGCGAGGCGATGGAGTTCTCCCGGTACGAGGGCATGGACCGTGACCGGTACGTGCTGCGGGCGGTGACCGACTCCGTCATGACCGAGGTCATGCGGCTGTCCGGGCAGGAGTACGTGGACATGTACGCCACCAAGGCCAAGGCGGCGTAGGACGCTTCCCCACACGGCGGGCCGCTCCTCGGGCGGCCCGCCGTCGGTGTGTCCCGCGCCGGACGCCGGACGCTGGACGCCGGGAACCGGAGCAGGGACGCCGAGCCCTCGCCGACGCGGGAGAACAGCCGGACCCGGCCGCCGCGCGACTGCGCGCTCTGCCGGACGAGGCCGAGGACCAGGACGAGGCCGAGGCCGAGCCCGGCGTGCCGGTCGGGTCCACCGTCCGCCCCGGTACGCCGGGCACGGTCGTCCGCCAGGGGGCCGAGGAATACGGAGGCGGGGACCGGCAGGAACCGGCGCAGGAACCGGCGAGATGAGTCACGGTCCGCACCGGCACCGCCGCCTCCCACCGCCTCCCGCCACCGACCGCTCCCGCTACCGACCGCCGTCGAGCCGCTGGCCCCGGAGCAGGAACCATGCCGCCACCGCCGTGGCCAGCAGCACCGCCGCGCCCACGCCCGCCGCGAGCGCGAGCCCCTCAACGAACGACTCCCGGGCCGCGTCCAGCATCGCCTCGGACGTGTGCGCGGGGAGCCCCGCGGCCGCCTCCACCGCCCCGCCCAGCGACTCGCGCGCCTCCGGCGGCGTGCCCACCGGGCCCGCGAAGTCGCGGTAGACGCCGGTCACGATCGAACCGAGCACCGCGATGCCCAGGGCCGCGCCCAACTCGTACGCCGTCTCGGAGACCGCGGACGCGGAACCCGCCTGTTCCTTGGGCACGCTGGAGAGGATCACGTCCGCGGTCACGGTGAAGGAGAAGCCCGCGCCGACGCCGACGACCAGCAGAGCGGCTCCGAGGAGCGGGTAGCCGGTGGACTGGTCGATGACGGTGAGCAAGGCCAGGGCGAGGCCGACGGCCGCGAGTCCGCCGGTGACCACGGACCGTACCGAGAAGCGCCGGGCCGTCGTGCCGGCGATCAGACCGGCCGCCACCGCGCCGACGGCGGCCGGCAGTTCGGCGAGGCCCGCCTCCAACGGCTGCCTGCCCTGGACGAGCTGGAGGTACTGGGAGAGGAAGAACACCAGCCCCGACAGCCCGAGGATGGTCAGCAGGTCGGCCAGGACCGCGCCGCTGAAGCCGCGGTGCCGGAACAGCCGCATGTCCAGCAGCGGGGCCGGCAGAGTGAACTGACGGCGTACGAAGCCGTGGAGCGCGCCCGCGCCCAGCAGGGCCGAGGCGAGCGTCTCCCAGGTCAGGCCGTGGGTCGCGACCTCCTTGACGGCGTACACGAGGGCGATCATGCCGACCAGCGACAGGACGACACTGAGCATGTCCCACGGGCCGGGACGCGGATTTCGCGACTCGGGCAGCAGCTTGATGCCGACGAGGACCAGGACCGCCATCACGGGCAGGTTGATCAGGAAGACCGAGCCCCACCAGAAGTGTTCGAGCAGGAAGCCGCCGACGATGGGCCCCACGGCCGTGCCGGCGGACGCCGTCGCGCCCCAGATGCCGACGGCCAGGCTGCGTTCGCGCGGGTCGTGGAAGAGGTTGCGGATCAGCGCCAGGGTGGCGGGCATCAGGGTCGCGCCGGCCACACCGAGGAGGGCCCGGGCCGCGATCATCAACTCGGGTGTCGTGGCGTAGGCGTTGAGAACGGAGACCGCTCCGAACGCGGTCGCGCCGATGAGCAGGATCCGCTTGCGGCCGATGCGGTCGCCGAGGCTGCCCATGGAGACGAGCAGACCGGCGATGACGAACGAGTAGACGTCGCCGATCCACAGCAGCTGGGTGCCGGTGGGCTTCAGGTCCTCACTGATGTACGGGGTCGCGAGACCGAGGACGGTCGCGTCGACGGCCACCAGCAGCACAGCGAGCACGAGGACGGAGAGCGCGAGCCAGCGGCCGGGGCGCTTCACCGCCTCGGTCGGGTTCGCCGGCTGCAGGATGCTGGTCATGATTCCTCTCTCTGTCGGGCGGGATGCCGTCGGGCGGAGTGCCGTCGGGCGGAGTGCTGCTGCGACCCGGGGGGCGCCGTCACGCGGGCCCCTGTGACGCGGGGTGCGGGGTGCGGGTTACGCGGACCGCTGTGGTCCGGGATGCCGCAGCGCGCCGCCGAGCAGCAGCTCGACGATCATGTGCTGGAAGTCCTTGGGGGCGCCCTTGCCGCTCTGCACCATCCAGGCGCCGGAGGCCAGCAGGCCGTACAGCGCCTCGGTGAGCCAGGCGGGCGTGAGGTCGATACGGAACTCACCGTCCAGCTGGCCGCGCCGGAACAGGTCGGAGATCCGGTCGTCGAGCTGGGACCAGCCCGCGTTCTGCTCCTCGCCCTCGAACAGCTGGTTCTCGGTGTAGAGGAAGGCGAGCAGTCCGGCGGCGGGTTCGAGGGCGCGGACCAGTCGCCGTACGGCGTCGCTCGCGGGTCCGTCGTCCAGGCGGGCCGTGTCCAGGGCGGCCTCGCACTCCGCGATGCCGAGCGCCTCCAGCGCCCGCACCAGCGCGTCCCGCCCGGCGAACTGGCGGTGCAGCGTGGCCCGGCTGATCCCGGCGGCCCTGGCGACCTCGTCCATGGTCGCGGTGGATCTGCGGGTCAGCAGGGCCGCGGCACTGCGCAGCACATGGTCACGGTCGACAGTCATGAGACAACGATAACCCACGTGAGACATTCATGTCTCATCACGGGCGTGACTGTCTCACGGTGACCGCTCAGCGGAACGTCATGTGCCGGTCAGTGCCAGGGCAGCTGCGCGCGTCGCTCCCAGTAGACGTGCGGCTCCTCCGCGAGCGCGTCGAGCCGGGCCAGCTGCTCCTCGTCGAGGTCGGCGACGGCGGCGTGCAGGTTGGAGGCGAGCTGGGTGAGCGTCGCGGCTCCGGAGAGCACGACCCCGGCCCACGGCCGGCGGAGCACCGCCGCGAGGGCAAGGGCGTCACAGCCGAGGGAGGTCTCCTCGGCCACGGCCTTGAGCGCGTGCGGCGCGTACGGCTCCGCGAGGCGTCCGTTGGCCATGCCCTCCTTCACGATGACCGTGAGTCCGGCGTCGTGCGCCTCGGCGAGCGCGGGGGCGGCCGAGGTCTCCAGGACGTTGTACGTCGACTGGACGGTACGGAAGAGGGGTTCGCCGTCGACCGTGACGGCGAGGGCGGCCCGGACGGCGTCGGCCTGGGCGGGCCCGCTGGTGGAGAAGCCGATGGTGAGGCCCGCGGCGGCGGCCTCGGCGAGCCTCGCGTGGAGTTCCTTGTCGGTGAGGGCGGGGCTGTCGGGGGTCACCGAGTGGATCTGGTAGAGGTCGAGCCGTTCCCCGAGCAGGGCGGCGGTCTCGGCCCGCTGCCGCTCGAACGTCGGGACGCCGTGGTCCTTGACCTCGTGCTGCTCGGCGTCGGTGGTCCAGCCGGCGGTGTAGGTGTAGCCCCACTTGCTGCCGATGACGACGTCGTCGACGTCGGGACGGGCGTGCAGCCAGTCGGCGAGGAACTCCTCCGAGCGGCCGTAGGAGCGGGCGACGTCGAAGTAGCGGACGTTCTGGGCGTAGGCCGCGTCCAGGAGCTCGTGGGTGCGGGCGCGCAGCGCCCCGACGCCGCGGTCCTCCCCGAGGTCGCGGTCCCGGCCGAGGTTGATGTAGCCGGGGCGGCCGACGGCTGCGAGGCCGAGTCCGAGGTGGCAGGTGGGGGTTGTGGCTGCGGCCAGTCGGGCGAAGGGCATCGCGGGCTCCGTTCGGTCGGCTCCAGTACGGCCTGCGACCAACGTAACCCGTGATGACCTTCGCCCCGGAGCGCGGTTCGCGCGGCGGTCCGGCGGGTGCGGGGGCGTCGTGGCCCGTCCCGCGGTGCCCCGCGCCCCTGAAGGCGCTCAGCGCTTGGCGTCGGCCCAGGCGTGCTGTGCCTCCACGTCCGCCTTCACCTCGGCCAGCTGGACGGCCACCGCGCTCGGTGCCGTGCCGCCGCGGCCGTCGCGGGAGGCCAGGGCCCCCTGCACGTTGAGCACCGACCGCACCTGAGGCGTGAGGTGGGCGGAGATCTTCGCGAACTGCTCGTCGGTCAGCTCGTCGAGTTCCTTGCCCTCGGCCTCGGCGACCTTGACGCACTCGCCGGCCACCTCGTGCGCGACCCGGAAGGGCACACCCTGCTTGACCAGCCACTCGGCGATGTCGGTGGCGAGCGAGAAGCCGGCCGGGGCCAGTTCCGCCATGCGCTCGCGGTGGACGGTGAGCGTGGCCATCATGCCGGTGAAGGCGGGCAGCAGGACCTCCAGCTGGTCGATGGAGTCGAAGACCGGCTCCTTGTCCTCCTGGAGGTCACGGTTGTACGCGAGCGGAAGCGCCTTCAGGGTCGCCATCAGGCCCGTCAGGTTGCCGATCAGCCGGCCCGACTTGCCGCGCGCCAGCTCGGCGATGTCCGGGTTCTTCTTCTGCGGCATGATCGACGAGCCCGTGGAGAAGGCGTCGTGCAGGGTCACGAAGGAGAACTCCTTCGTGTTCCAGATGATGATCTCCTCGGCGATCCGGGAGAGGTTCACGCCGATCATCGCGGTGATGAAGGCGAACTCCGCCGCGAAGTCACGGGAGGCCGTGCCGTCGATGGAGTTGCCGGCGCTGCCGTGCTCGAAGCCGAGCTCCTCGGCCACCGCCTCCGGGTCCAGGCCGAGGGAGGAACCCGCCAGGGCGCCCGAGCCGTACGGCGACACGGCCGTCCGCGCGTCCCACTGACGCAGGCGCTCCGCGTCCCGGGACAGGGACTGCGCGTGCGCGAGGACGTGGTGGGCGAAGAGCACCGGCTGGGCGTGCTGGAGGTGGGTGCGGCCGGGCATCGCCACGTCCGGGTGGGCCTCCGCGAGGCCGATCAGCGCGTCCTGGAGGTCGGCGATCAGACCTCCGATGACGCGGGCGTGGTCGCGCAGGTACATGCGGAACAGGGTCGCGACCTGGTCGTTGCGCGAGCGGCCCGCGCGGAGCTTGCCGCCGAGGTCGGGGCCGAGGTGCTCCAGCAGGCCGCGCTCCAGGGCGGTGTGGACGTCCTCGTCGGCGATCGTGCCGACGAAGGAACCGTCCGCGACGTCCTTTCCGAGCCGGTCGATCCCGGCGAGCATCCGGGTCAGCTCGTCCTCGGTGAGCAGCCCCGCCTTGTGCAGCACGCGCGCGTGGGCACGCGAGCCGGCGAGGTCGTAGGGCGCGAGCCGCCAGTCGAAGTGGACGGACGCGGACAGCTTCGCCAGGGCCTCGGCGGGACCGTCGGCGAAACGACCGCCCCAGAGCCGTACGTCACCGCTGTTGCTGCTCACTTGCGTTGCTCCTCAAAGGCAGGGTCGTGTCAAGGCATGGTCGTGGATGTGCCGCCGCCTCCCTGCCGGCCGGCGGTCGCGGCCGGCGGTCAGGGAGGCGGCGTTCACGCTATCGCTTGCGCGGGCTCGCGCCCGCCGCGCGAGGTCCCGTTCGGGCTACGCCCGCGACTGACGCCGCGCCGCGATCTTCGACGACAGGCTGTAGATGTCGATGAAGCCCTTGGCCGCGGCCTGGTCGAAGGTGTCGCCGGTGTCGTAGGTGGCGAGGTTGAAGTCGTACAGCGACGCCTCGGAGCGCCGGCCGGTGACGACCGCGCGGCCGCCGTGCAGGGTCATCCGGATGTCCCCGCTGACGTACTGGTTCGCCTCGTCGATGAAGCCGTCCAGGGCGCGCTTGAGCGGGGAGAACCACTGGCCGTCGTAGACCAGTTCGCCCCAGCGCTGCTCGACCTGGCGCTTGTAGCGGGCCAGTTCGCGCTCGACGGTGACGTTCTCCAGCTCCTGGTGGGCGGTGATCAGGGCGATCGCGCCGGGAGCCTCGTACACCTCGCGGGACTTGATGCCGACGAGACGGTCCTCGACCATGTCGACCCGGCCGATTCCCTGGGCTCCGGCGCGCTCGTTGAGCTGCTGGACGGCCTGGAGGACGGTGACGGGCCGGCCGTCGACGGCGACCGGGACGCCTGCCTCGAAGGTGATGATCACCTCGTCGGCCTCGCGCGGGGTGGCCGGGTTCGAGGTGTACTCGTAGACGTCCTCGATCGGGGCGTTCCAGATGTCCTCGAGGAAGCCGGTCTCGACCGCGCGCCCGAAGACGTTCTGGTCGATGGAGTACGGGGACTTCTTGCTGGTCGCGATCGGGAGGTTCTTCTCCTCGCAGAACGCGATGGCCTTGTCGCGGGTCATCGCGTAGTCGCGGACCGGGGCGATGCACCTGAGGTCGGGCGCGAGGGCGGCGATGCCGGCCTCGAAGCGGACCTGGTCGTTGCCCTTGCCGGTGCAGCCGTGGGCGACCGTGGTGGCGCCGTGCTTCTCGGCGGCGGCGACGAGGTGCTTGACGATCGTCGGCCGGGAGAGCGCCGAGACCAGCGGATAGCGGTCCATGTAGAGGGCGTTGGCCTTGATCGCCGGGAGGCAGTACTCCTCGGCGAACTCGTCCTTGGCGTCCGCGACCTCGGCCTCGGCAGCGCCGCAGGCGAGGGCGCGCTTGCGGATGACGTCCAGGTCCTCGCCGCCCTGACCGACGTCGACCGCCACCGCGATGACCTCGGCGCCCGTCTCCTCGGCGATCCAGCCGATGGCGACAGAGGTGTCCAGACCGCCCGAGTAGGCGAGTACGACGCGCTCGGTCACGGGGCTCTCCTCACAATGCGTTCGCTGATATGCATGAGTATGCAGGAGTCTGCATGATTCGTCAATTTTGCTGCCGCGGCAGAGAAAATCTGACGGGCCTTTGAACGCGGGAAACCGCTTACCCGTACCTCTCGCCGAACGCAGGCGCCGCGTTCGTCCACGACGAGACCCCCCCCCGACCCGAGTGAGGCATCCGCATGTCCAGGGCTCTTCCGAAGTACAACAAGCGTCGCGTCACGCTGATCGGCGGCGCCGCCGCGGTGGCACTGACCGGCGCCGTCATCGCCGGTTCCGCCCTCGCCGGGGAGCCGGCGGGGTCGAAGAGCGGCACCACGAACGCCCGGACGCTGGCCGGTCCCGGCACCATCAGCTGCCCGGACGTCGCGTCCCGGCTGCCCGCGATCCCCGCCTCCGCGCAGGCCGAGGTGGACCGCAACCTGGCCCTTCTCCAGACGCAGATCGCGGAGGCCAACCAGCGGATCGTGGACACGGTCGGCCAGGGCGGACCCAACTTCGTCCAGAACGCCATCCTCGGCCCGCTGGAGGACAAGCGGATCGCCACCGTCAACCGCATCGCCACCGCCATCGGCCGCACCGCCGAGAAGCCCCAGGGTCTGGACTCCCTGGCCGCCTGCACGGTCACCGAGTGACGTGACAGGCGCTGTGGCCGCCCCGTGTGAGCGCCGGCCGGGGCGGCCACGGACGTCCCGGAGTGTCCCGGGCGAACTCCGGGAACGTTGACGCCGGAAATCCTTAGACAGACGAAATACCGGGCGGCCATAATCCCTTGACATGGGAAAGACCTACGAGCGCATCGACGGCAGGCTGCGTACGTTCATCGAGGCGCAGCCCCTCTTCTTCACCGCGTCCGCCCCGCTGTCGGGCGACGGCACGGTCAACCTCTCCCCCAAGGGCCTCAAGAGCTCGCTCGTGATCCTCGACGAACTCACCGTGGCCTACCTCGACTTCGCCGGCTCCACCGCGGAGACGGTCGCGCACCTGCGCGAGAACGGCCGGATCACCCTCATGTGGTGCGCCTTCCAGGGCCCGCCGAACATCGTGCGCGTGCACGGCCGCGGCGAGCCGGTCTTCCGGGACGACCCGCGCTTTGCCGAGCTGCTCGCCCGCTTCCCCGACATCGACGCGACCGCGCACGGACTGCGTGCCGTCATCGTCGTCCGGGCCGAACTCATCCGGGACTCCTGCGGGTTCGCGGTGCCGTACATGTCGTACGACGCGGACCGCGAGCTGCACGCCAAGCGCTTCGCCCGGGAGGACGACGCCTCGCTCAGCGAGTACTTCGCCAAGAAGGAGCACATCGCCACGAGCCTGGACGGACTGCCGGGACTACCTCTGCCACTGCGTCCGATTTAGCAGCTTTTATTTGATCTATACACACACAGTCTCCTTGTGTGAATATTGCCGGAATTCTCCCGTCCGCCGCTCGCGTGTGCCTAGCCTGAGCGGACGAACACATGGGGGATTCATGTTCCGACCGACACACGAACCGCAGAGCAAACGCCATGTCCGCACCTCGTACTTCGTGGTCGGCGAGGGCATCTTCGCCGACCCGGGGCAGGAAGGGCCGGCGCGGCCGTCGGCGGGGTCGACCGTCGCGGCCCTGCGCAAGTTCCAGTTCTCCCGGCTGGGCCCGAAGGCCGGGCCGGACCAGCTGCTCGACCGGGCCGCCCGCAAGGAACTCGCCGAGGCGATGACCGCGGCCGGTCCGCAGCCCGACGCGAACAACCCGGCGGTGCCGGCGGGCTTCACCTACCTCGGCCAGTTCGTGGACCACGACCTGACCCTGGACGCCACGGCGGTGCACCTGGAGGACGAGGTCACGGTCCGCCAGCTCCTCCAGGGCCGTTCTCCGGCGCTGGACCTCGACAGCCTCTACGGCCTCGGCCCGGACCACCGCTTCGACCGCCGGTTCTACGAGGACGACGGTCTGCGGCTGCGCACCGGCACGACGCAAGGACTGCCCGATCCCGACGGCGACCACATCGTCGGCCTGCCCCTCGGTGGTTTCGACCTGCCCCGGGCGGGCGTCGGCTCACTGGTCTCCGAGCGGCGCAGGCCGCTGATCCCGGATCCGCGCAACGACGAGAACCTGATCGTCGCCCAGGTCCACTGCGCCTTCATCCGGTTCCACAACCGGGTCGTGACCGACCTGATCGACAAGGGCGTCTCGAGCGCGGTCCTGTTCGAGACGGCACGCGAGACGGTGGTCAAGCACTACCAGTGGATGCTGCGCCACGACTTCCTGCCGCGGATCGTCGACCCCGGCGTCGTCGACGAGGTGTTCACCCAGGGCCGGAGGTACTTCGAGCCGGCCCCGGGGGAGAACGACCACCCGACCATGCCGGTCGAGTTCTCCGTGGCCGCCTACCGGCTGGGCCACAGCATGGTGCGCGGCGCCTACAACTGGAACCGGGTCTTCGACAACGGCGCCGGCACACTGGGACTGCTCTTCCGCTTCACCGGCACCAGCGGCATCCTCTCTCCGCCGCCCGCCGATGTCACCGACCCCGAGGCGGGCACCTTCGAGCGGCTGCCCACCAACTGGATCGCCGACTTCCGGCGCCTGTTCGACTTCCGTGAGGCGGGCCGGGACGACCTGGGCGTGCCGGCCGAGCAGTTCAACCTCGCCCAGCGGATCGACACCCAGCTGGTCAATCCGCTGGCCGATCTGCCGCTCGGCTCCTTCGGCGGCCGGGGCGGGCCCGCTCCCGATCCGGTCGAGCTGAACCTGGCCTTCCGCAACCTCACCCGGGCCAACATGATCAGCCTGGCGACCGGCCAGCAGATGGCCCGGCACCTCGGGGTGAAACCGCTGCTCGCGTCCGACTTCGAGACCAGCGGCGGCACACGGCTCGGCGAGGGGCTGCGGAAGAAGCTCGCCGAGAGCTGCCCGCTGTGGTTCTACATCCTGCGCGAGGCCGAGGTGAACGGCGGCGGGCGGCTGACCGGTGTCGGCGGGCGCATCGTCGCCGAGGTGTTCCACCGCGCGATGGAGGGCAGCCGGCACTCCATCGTCCGGGATCCGTTCTGGCGGCCCTTCCTGAGCCCGGTCGCGGAGCGGAACGCCAAGGACGTGTTCGAGATGACCGACCTGATGCTCCACGCCTTCGAGGGCCGCGCGGACCTGCTCAACCCGCTGGGTGAGTGAGCGTCGGCCCGGTGAGTGGTGGGGCCGGTGAGCGCTGGGCCGGTGAGCGTGGGGTGAGCTGACGGTCCGGCCGGCGGCGACGGCGTCGTGGGGACGAGCCCGAACGGCTCGACCCCGCCGCCGTCGCCGCCGTGCTGTCCGCGTCCCACGCGTCCCCCCTTGTCCCAAGCGTCCCGCGCACGAGGGCGCAGGCCGGGGCGGACCGAAGGGGCGGGCCGAAAGGGCGGGCCGGGGATGGGTTACCGCCAGTCACCCCCGTGTGCACCGGACTCGGCGGGCGGCTGAACACACGGGCGTCGCGGCACGTATCTGTGGGCCAAGGGACCACGCCACCCCCCTTGCCCCGCTCCCGGAGGAACCGTGACCACGACGCTCGCAGGCGGCCGCGCCGCCCGCCGCCAGACGATGCGCCGCATCCGCCCGCGCCGCTCACCGGCGACCCTGCTGCTGCTCGCCGTGTGGGCGGGCGCGGCCGGCGTGTTGTGGCTGTGGTGGGCCAACACCCCCTCGATCAGCGACAACAACGGAAAGATCCTCAACGCGGGCCGGATCACGGGCCTGCTCGCCGGCTACCTGATGGCGCTCGTGGTGCTCCAGATGGCCCGGGTTCCCGCGCTGGAGCGCCGGGTGGGTTCCGACCGGGTGGCGCGCTGGCACGCGATGAGCGGCCGTTACACACTCTGTCTGACCGTCGCGCACGTCTTCCTGATCATGTGGGGCTACGCCCTCCAGGCCGGCAAGGGCCTCGGCGACATCGTCCAGCAGACCATGGACTCCATCAACCAGCTGCCCGACATGGGCAAGGCCGCCATCGGCACCGGCCTGCTGTTCGTCATCGGGCTGATCTCGATCGGCCCGGTCCGCCGCCTGATCCCGTACGACACCTGGTACCACGTGCACCTGCTGACGTACGCGGCGGTGTTCCTGACGTTCTGGCACCAGCTCACCACGGGCAACGAGTTCGCCGTCGAGCCCGCCGCGAAGACGGTCTGGTACGGGCTGTACTGCACGGTGACGGCACTGGTGATCTGGTACCGGATCCTCACCCCGATCCGGCTGAACCTGCGGCACCGGATGCGGGTCGAGGCGGTCATCGAGGAGACGCCGGGCATCGTCTCGGTGCTGATCGGCGGGCGGAAGCTGCACCGGATGGGCGCGGAGGCGGGCCAGTTCTTCCGCTGGCGGTTCCTGGCACCGGGCATGCGGTTCAGCTCGCACCCGTACTCGCTGTCGGCGGCGCCGCGCCCCGGCATGCTGCGGATCACGGTGAAGGCGATCGGCGACCACAGTGAGCGGCTGCGTGAGCTGACGCCCGGCACCCGGGTGTGGGCCGAGGGTCCGTACGGTGCGCTGACCGCCTCCCGGCGCAGTCGCGGCAAGGTGCTGCTGGTGGCGGGCGGCGTGGGGATCACCCCGATGCGGGCCCTGTTCGAGACGCTGCCCGGCGCGGCCGGCGACATCACCCTGCTCTACCGGGCCAACAGCACCCAGGACCTGGCGCTGTGGGACGAGCTGGCCGTGATCGCCGACGAGCGGGGAGCCCGGCTGATGTACGCGGTCAACAGCCCGGACGGGGAACGCCCCGACATCTCGGCGGAGCGGCTGCGGCAGAAGCTGCCGGACATCGAGGACCACGACGTGTTCCTGTGCGGGCCTCCCGGGTTCGCGCAGTCCGTCTACGAAGCACTGCGCGGCGCGGGTGTGCCCGCCCGCCGCATCCATCACGAGTCGTTCGAGATGTGAGCGACGGGATTTCAGGAGCTGTTGAAGCGATGAGGAAGAGTCACCCCGTCCGACGTGTCGTTCTCGCGAGCGCCGCCACCGTGTCCGGTGTCGTGCTGCTGCTGTCGCTGAAGCCGTCGTCCGACCCGGCCGCGGCGGCGGGCGGCGCGGCGTCCCCGCCGGCGGCGGGACAGGAGTCGGCCCAGGGCGGTGCCCAGGCCACCGCGTCCGGCACGTTCACCGGGGACGCGGCCAAGACCCAGTACGGCGCCGTCCAGGTCCGGATCACGGTCAGCGCCAACAAGATCACCAAGGCCGAGACGGTCCAGGCCCCCAAGGGCGGCCAGAGCGACCAGATCACCGCCAACGCCGTACCCAGGCTCAACCAGGCGGTGGTCGCCACGCAGAGTCCGGACATCGACACGGTGTCCGGGGCGACGTACACCAGCACCGGCTACCAGCAGTCCCTCCAGTCGGCCATCGACAAGGCGAACGCCTCGGCAGCGGCAGGGGGATCCGAGGACTCGGGCAGCGCCCAGGCCCGCACGGTCACCGGGGACGCGGCCAAGACCCAGTACGGCGCCGTCCAGGTCCGGATCACGGTCGCCGGCGGCAAGATCACCAAGGCCGAGACCGTCCAGGCCCCCAAGGGCGGCCAGAGCGACCAGATCACCGCCAGCGCGGTGCCCAAGCTCAACCAGGCGGCCGTGGCCGCGCAGAGCGCCGAGATCGACACGGTGTCCGGGGCGACGTACACCAGCACCGGCTACCGGCAGTCCCTCCAGTCGGCCATCGACAAGGCGGACGTCTCGGCGGAGGCGGGGTCCGCGGGGTCCCCGGCACCGGGCCAGGGCGCGGAGTCGGGCTCGGACGGCGCGCAGGCGGCCAAGACCGTCACCGGGGACGCGGCCCAGACGCAGTACGGCGCCGTCCAGGTCCGGATCACGGTCGCCGGCGGCAAGATCACCAAGGCGGAGACGGTCCAGGCCCCCAAGGGCGGCCAGAGCGACCAGATCACCGCCAACGCGGTGCCCAAGCTCAACCAGGCGGCCGTGGCCGCCGGCAGCGCGGACATCGACGCGGTCTCCGGCGCCACGTACACCAGCGCCGGCTACCGGCAGTCCCTCCAGTCGGCGCTGGACCAGGCCGGTGGCTGACACGGTGGCCGAATCGGCACAGGCTCCCGCCGCGGTACGTCATGCGGAGGAGGTCATGGGGACGGTCTTCTCCTTCGACGTCCGCGGCGGGGATCCCGATGCCGTAGGGACCGCGCTGAGGGAGGCGGTCGCCGGGCTGCACCGGGTCAACGAGGTGTTCACCACCTACCGCGACGACAGTCAGGTGTCCCGGCTGGCCCGCGGCGAGCTGACCGTCGAGGAGTGCGACCCGCTGGTCGCCGAGGTGCTCGGACTGGGCGCCGAGGCGGAACGGGCGAGCGACGGCTGGTTCAGCATGCGCTACGAGGGCCAACTCGACCCGACCGGCATCGTCAAGGGCTGGGCCGCGGAGCGGGCGGCACGGCGGATGGCGGAGGCCGCCGGGGTGAGCGGCGTCAGCGTCAACGGCGGCGGCGACGTACAGCTGTTGGGCGTACCCGGTCCGGCCAGGCCGTGGCGGGTCGGTGTCTCGGACCCGTTGCGTCCGGGCGGGCTGGCGGCGGTGATCTCGGCGGCGGGCGCGGCCGAACTGGCCGTCGCCACCTCCGGTACGGCCGAGCGCGGCACCCACATCGTCGACCCCCGCACGGGCCGCTCCGCGGTGACCGACCTGGTGGCCGTCACCGTCGTGGCACCGCATCTGACCTGGGCGGACTGCTGGGCCACCGCGGCGTTCGCGATGGGCTCACGGCAGGCCCTCGGCTGGCTGGAGTCCCTGCCGGACGTGGAGGCCCTGCTGATCACGGCGGGCGACGAGGTCCGCTGCACGAAAGGCTTGGCTGCCCGGCTCGGCTGAGCGGGACGGGACCTGCCGCCAGGGGCGCGGGGAACCGGGGCCGCACGCCGCCCCTCACCCGCGCCCGGCGCCCTTCCGTCGCCCCACCCCTCAGTGGCCGCTCTGCGCCAGCCTCAGCAAGTGATCGGCCAACGCCTGTCCGCCCGAGGGATCCCGGCTGATCAGCAGCAGCGTGTCGTCGCCCGCGATGGTCCCCAGGATGTCGTGCAGCTCGGCCTGGTCGATCGCCGAGGCCAGGAACTGGGCCGCTCCCGGCGGTGTGCGCAGGACCACGAGGTTCGCCGAGACCTCCGCGGAGATCAGCAGCTCCGCGGACAGCCGCCGCATCCGCTCCTCCTTCGCCGACCCGCCCAGCGGCGCCCGGGGCGTCCGGAAGCCCCCCTCGCTCGGCACCGCGTAGATCAGGTCGCCGTCGGTGTTGCGGATCTTCACCGCGTTCAGCTCGTCCAGGTCCCGGGAGAGCGTCGCCTGGGTGACGCTCAGCCCGTCGTCCGCGAGGAGCTTCGCCAACTGGCTCTGGCTGCGCACCGGTTGCCGGTTGAGGATGTCCACGATCCGGCGGTGCCGCGCGGTGCGGGTCTGCGGCACGGCAGGCCCGGCGGTCTGCTCGTGATCCTGCGCCTGGCTCATCGTCGTCTCATTCCCCGGGTCATCCGTCCCCCTTGGCCACGTCCAGGATGCCGGGCAGCGCCTGGAGCAGCGCGTCCGCCTCGTCGTCGCGGAGGTTCAGCGGCGGCATGAGCCGTACGACCTCGGGGGCGGGCGCGTTCACCAGGAACCCGGCGTCCTGAGCCGCCTGCTGCACCTTCGGCGCGAGCGGCTCGGTGAGCACGATACCCAGGAGGAGGCCGGCACCCCGGACGTGGTCGATCGCCGGATGGCCCAGCGCCTCGATCCCGTCGCGCAGCTTCTCGCTCTGCCGCTTCACGTTCTGCAGCAGCCCCTCGGCCGCGATGGTGTCGAGGACGGCGAGTCCGGCGGCGCAGGCGACCGGGTTGCCGCCGAAGGTCGTGCCGTGGTGGCCCGGTCCCAGCAGTTCCGCGGCCCGGCCGAAGGCGACGGTGGCGCCGAGCGGCAGGCCGCCGCCGAGTCCCTTGGCCAGGGTGACGACGTCCGGCAGGACGCCCTCGTGGGCCTGGTACTCGAACCAGTGCCCGGTCCGGCCGATCCCGGTCTGCACCTCGTCCAGCACCAGCAGCGAGCCGGTCGCCGCCGTGATCGCGCGGGCCGCCTTGAGGTAACCGGCCGGGGGCACCACCACCCCGTTCTCGCCCTGGACCGGCTCGATGATGACGAGCGCGGTGTCCTCGGTGACCGCGGCGGCCAGCGCCTGCGGGTCGCCGTACGGCACGTGGGTCACGTCACCGGGCAGCGGCAGGAAGGGGTCCCGCTTGCCCGGCTGGCCGGTCAGGGCGAGGGCGCCCATGGTCCGGCCGTGGAAGCCGCCGTCGGTGGCGACCATGTGGCCCCGCCCGGTCAGCCGGCCGATCTTGAACGCGCCCTCGTTGGCCTCGGCGCCCGAGTTGCAGAAGTACACCTTGCCGTCGCGGCCGAAGTGTTCGAGGAGCCGCTCGGCGAGCGCGACGGGCGGCTCGGCGATGAACAGGTTGGAGACGTGCCCGAGGGAGGCGATCTGCCCGCTGACGGCCTCGACGACCGCCGGGTGGGCGTGGCCGAGCGCGTTGACCGCGATGCCGCCGACGAAGTCGAGGTACTGCTTGCCGTCGGCGTCCCACAGCCTGGTGCCCTCGCCACGCACGAGGGGCAGCCGCGGCGTGCCGTAGTTGTTCATCAGCGCGCCCTGCCACCGCTGGGTGAGCTCGGCGTTCCCGGTCATGAGTCCCCCTCGTTGGTCGCGTCCGGCACGACCATCGTGCCGATGCCCTCGTCGGTGAAGATCTCCAGCAGGATCGAGTGCTGGACCCGGCCGTCGATGACGCGGGCGGTGGTGACGCCGTTGCGCACGGCGTGCAGACAGCCCTCCATCTTCGGCACCATGCCGGAGCTCAGGTCCGGCAGCAGCTTCTCCAGCTGGGAGGCGGTGAGGCGGCTGATCACCTCGTCGCTGCTCGGCCAGTCCTCGTAGAGGCCCTCGACGTCCGTGAGGACCATGAGGGTCTCGGCGCCCAGCGCAGCAGCGAGTGCCGCAGCCGCCGTATCAGCATTGACGTTGTAGACATGGTGGTCGTCCTGGCTCCGGGCGATCGACGAGATGACCGGGATACGGCCGTCCGCCAGCAGCGCCTCGATCGCGCCCGTGTCGATGTCGGTGATCTCGCCCACCCGCCCGATGTCGACCAGCTCCCCGTCGATCTCGGGCTGGTGCTTGACGGCGGTGAGGGTGTGGGCGTCCTCGCCGGTCAGCCCGACGGCCAGCGGGCCGTGCCGGTTGAGCAGGCCGACCAGCTCGCGCTGGACCTGTCCGGCCAGCACCATCCGTACGACGTCCATGGCGTCCTCGGTGGTGACGCGCAGGCCCGCCTTGAACTCGCTGACGATGCCGTGCTTGTCGAGGGCGGCGCTGATCTGCGGGCCGCCGCCGTGCACGACGACGGGCTTGAGGCCGGCCTGGTGCAGGAAGACGACGTCCTGGGCGAACGCGGCCTTGAGGTCCTCGTCGATCATGGCGTTGCCGCCGAACTTGATGACGACCGTCTTGCCGTTGTGCCGGACCAGCCAGGGCAGCGCCTCGATGAGGATCTGGGCCTTGGGCAGGGCGGTGTGTTTCCGCGTGGTGCTCATGAGGAGTAGGCGCTGTTCTCGTGGACGTAGTCGGCGGTCAGGTCGTTGGTCCAGATCGTGGCGGTCTCCGGTCCTGCCGCGAGGTCGGCGACGATGTGCACCTCGCGGTAGCGCATGTCGACCTTGTCGCGGTCCTCGCCGACACTGCCGTTCTTGCAGACCCAGACGCCGTTGATGGCGACGTTCAGCCGGTCCGGTTCGAAGGCGGCCCGGGTGGTGCCGATCGCCGAGAGCACCCGGCCCCAGTTGGGGTCCTCGCCGTGGATGGCGCACTTGAGGAGGTTGTTGCGGGCGATGGAGCGGCCCACCTCGACGGCGTCGTCCTCGGTCGCGGCGTTGATCACCTCGACCTTGATGTCCTTGCCGGCGCCCTCGGCGTCCCGGATCAGCTGCTGCCCGAGGTCGTCGCAGACCTGCCGGACGGCCTCGGCGAACTCCTCGTACGGCGGGGTGACCCCGCAGGCGCCGGAGGCCAGCAGCAGCACGGTGTCGTTGGTGGACATGCAGCCGTCGGAGTCGACGCGGTCGAAGGTGACCCTGGTGGCGGCGCGCAGGGCGCTGCCCAGGGTGGCGCTGTCGACGTCGGCGTCGGTGGTGAGGACGACGAGCATGGTGGCGAGGCCCGGGGCGAGCATGCCCGCGCCCTTGGCCATGCCGCCGACGGTCCAGCCGCCCCGGGTCACCACGGACGTCTTGTGGACGGTGTCGGTGGTCTTGATGGCGATGGCGGCCTTCTCGCCGCCGTGCTCGCTCAGCGCCCCGGCCGCCTTCTCGACGCCGGGCAGCACCTTGTCCATCGGGAGCAGGATGCCGATCAGTCCGGTGGAGGCGACGGCGACCTCTCCGGCGCCGAGGCCCAGCACCTGCGCCGCCTTCTCGGCGGTGGCGTGGGTGTCCTGGAAGCCCTTGGGTCCCGTACAGGCGTTGGCGCCCCCGGAGTTGAGGATCACGGCGGTCACCTGGCCGCTCTTGAGGACCTGCTCGGACCACAGGACCGGCGCGGCCTTGACGCGGTTGGAGGTGAAGACGCCGGCGGCGGCACGGCGGGGGCCGGTGTTGACCACGAGGGCCAGGTCCGGGTTGCCGTTCTCCTTGATCCCGGCGGCGATGCCCGCGGCCTGGAATCCCTTGGCTGCCGTGACGCTCACTGCATCTCCTCGTTCGCTTCTGCGCCCGTGCGGCGCAGCGGTGCGGCTTTCGTCGTCGTCCGCGGCCCGGTGGCCGCACGTGCGTCGCTCACGGTGCGACTCCGATCGTGGACAGACCGAGCTCCTCGGGCAGTCCGAGCGCGATGTTCATGCTCTGGACGGCACCGCCCGCGGTGCCCTTGGTCAGGTTGTCGATGGCGCTGATCGCGATGATGCGGCCCGCGGCGGCGTCGTACGCGACCTGCACCTGAACGGCGTTGGAACCGTGGACGGACGCCGTGGCCGGCCACTGGCCCTCGGGCAGCAGGTGCACGAAGGGCTCGTCGGCGAAGGCCTTTTCGTAGGCGGCGCGCACGCTCTCGGCGGTGACGCCGGGGCGCGCCTTGGCGGTGCAGGTGGCGAGGATGCCCCGGGGCATCGGCGCGAGGGTGGGCGTGAAGGAGACGCTCACGCGCTCGCCGGCGGCTCCGCTGAGGTTCTGGATCATCTCGGGTGTGTGCCGGTGCCCGCCGCCGACGCCGTACGGCGACATGGAGCCCATGACCTCGCTGCCCAGCAGGTGCGGCTTGGGGGCCTTGCCCGCGCCGGAGGTGCCGGACGCGGCGACGATCACGGCCTCCGCCTCGGCGAGTCCGGCGGCGTACGCCGGGAAGAGGGCGAGCGAGACGGCGGTCGGGTAGCAGCCGGGCACCGCGACCCGCCTGGACCCCTCCAGCGCGGCGCGGCCACCCGGAAGTTCGGGCAGGCCGTAGGGCCAGGTGCCGGCGTGCGGGGAGCCGTAGAAGGTCTCCCAGTCGGCCGGGTCCTTGAGCCGGAAGTCGGCGCCCATGTCGACGACGAGGACGTCCGGGCCGAGCTGCTCGGCGACGGCGGCGGACTGTCCGTGCGGCAGTGCGAGGAAGACGACGTCGTGTCCGGCGAGGACGTCGGCGGTGGTCTCCTCGAGCACCCGGCCGGCCAGCGGCAGCAGGTGCGGCTGGAGCGCGCCGAGCCGCTGACCCGCGTTGGAGTTGCCGGTCAGGGCACCGATCTCGACCTCGGGGTGCGCCAGGAGCAGCCGCAGGAGTTCCCCGCCCGCGTATCCGCTCGCTCCGGCCACTGCCGCACGTACCGCCATGGAATCCATCCTCCTCGTGATGGCATGACTATACGTTTCGCTGCACGTTTATGCAATCTCGTTCATCGGGGCCATGATCTTCCTACCCTCGCCCGGCCCTCTTCATGACCGTACGCAGGAGGCCTGCGGCGACCGGGCCCGCAGGCGAGGACACGCGCGCGTGGGCCGCCGCCACCGGGGACAGCGGCCCACGCCGGGGGCTACCTCTGCTTGATCCGCAGGAAGGTGACCGAGTTCGCCGGGAACGTGTACGTGAACTCGGCGGCGACTCCCCGGACGGTGGACGACACCGGTGCCACCGCCGTCGCGGTCTCCGTGTTCACCGCGTCCGGGGCGGCGGCCAGGGTGGTGACCTTCGCCGTGGACGCGACCTTCGCGCCGCCCAGGTCGATCGCCGTGCGGGCCGCCGAGGACTGGGCGTTGACGACCTTGACGATCAGGTCACCGGTCTTCTTGTCCTCGGTGACGACCTGCCGGAACGGCTCGGCCGGCCTGTCGTCGGTGAAGCTGCCCCACTCCTGGCCGTCGAGGAGGAGGGTGACCTGCCGGCCCCGCACCTTGATGTCGATGTCGTAGGCGCGGCCCGTCTCGATCGACCCGGCCTTGGAGATCAGCGTCGACTTGCCGCCGTCCACGGCCTGCTCGACGGCGGACTGGGTGTTGTTCCAGCCGCCGAGGTTCCACCAGTAGTAGTTGCCGGTGTCCTTCACCCCGAAGGCGACGAGGAAGCCCTCCTTGCCGGACTTCTTGGTGGCCTTCACGTGCAGGTCGTAGTCGTGCCAGGACGGGTCGCCGGCCGAGACCATGGTGTTCTCGGCGGCCACGTCGGTCTGCACGTACTGCCCGTCCTGGACGCTCCAGCTGCCACCCCCGGAGTGGGTCCACCGCGAGGCGTCACCGCCGAAGTCGTCGCCGAACAGGGGCGTACCGTCCGCGCCCGTCACCGTCACGTCGTCGTACGCCGCCGTCGTCGCCCACGTCGACAGCCCCACGGCGCCGGTGATCGGACCCAGCAGCGACGGTGTGCCGGTGGCCTCGGAGGGCACCACCCGGTCGCCGACGTTGGTCATGAACAGCTTCTGGACCTCGTAGTTGGCGGAGTTCCAGGAGGCGTGGTTGTTGAACCACACCATGTCCGGGCTCCACTGCACGTAGTCCTCGTTGGCGAGCAGCGGGGCGTACGAGGCGAGTTTGACGATGTCCGCGTTGCGCTCCAGGCCGGTCATGAACGCGGCTTCGGCGAGGCCGTTCTTGAAGGCGTTGCCCTGGGAGGCGTACTCGCCGAGGAAGACCTTCGGGCCGCCGCGGTCGTAGGAGTCGTAGCGGTCGTTGTTCTGCAGGAACCACTGCGGGCTGTTGTAGTAGTGCTCGTCGACCATGGCGACGTCCGCGTCCCGGTTGAGCTGCCAGGCCGTGTCGAAGGTCGCACCGGTGTCGTCCGGCCCCGAGTTGGAGACGACCGTGATGTCCGGGTACTTCGCCTCGATGGCGGCGCGGAACTGCTTGAACCGGGCCATGAACTCGACGGGGAGGTTCTCCTCGTTGCCGACCCCGATGTGGGTGAGGCGGAAGGGCTTGGGGTGCCCCATCTCGGCGCGCTTCTTGCCCCAGGTCGAGGTCGCCGGTCCGTTGGCGAACTCGATGAGGTCGAGGGCGTCCTGGATGTGCCGCTTGAGCAGCGCCTCGTCGTCGGTGGCCTTGTTCTGGCCGCAGCCGGTCACCAGGGCCGGCACCACGGGCAGCGGCATCGCGCCGACGTCCTCGGCGAAGCGGAAGTACTCGTAGTAGCCGAGGCCGTAACTCTGGTTGTAGCCCCAGAAGTTGGCGTTGGTGGCGCGCTCCTCCACCGGCCCGATGGTGTCCTTCCACTGGTAGGCGCGCTTGCGCTGGTAGCCGGAGGCCTCGCTGTAGTCCTCCATCGAGCCGGTGTTGACCAGGCAGCCGCCGGGGAAGCGCAGGAAGCCCGGGTGCAGCGCGGCGACCTTCTCGGCCAGGTCCTTGCGCAGGCCGTTCGGCTGGTGCTTGTAGGTGTCGCGCGGGAAGAGGGACACCATGTCCAGCGCCGCGCCGGCCGAGGAGGCGACGGTGAGGCGGCCGGCGGAGCTGGTGCGGGTCGCGGTGAGGGTGGCGGTGTACTTGGCCCAGCCGCTCTTGCGCACGGCCACCCGGCGGGCGGTGGCCAGGGTGCCGTCGGCGTCCTGGAGGGTGACGGTGAGGGCGGTGCCGCCGGCGGCGCGGGCCCATACCGAGAAGTCGTACTTCTTGCCCTCGTCCACGTGGACGCCGGTGTTGTAGCCGGCGTTGGTGACGGACGAACCGGCCGCCACGGAGAGGTAGTTGCGGTTGCGGTCGTTGAGCCGGCCGGCGTCGTCCACGACCTGCGCGGTGCCCTCGACCGACCACGAGGTGAGGGGCGTGTACGAGGCGTTGTCGGCGGTGGAGTACTCGAAGGACCGGTTCTGCACGAGCTCGGCGTACAGACCGCCGTCCGCTGCCCGGTTGATGTCCTCGAAGAAGACGCCGTACATCGTGTCGTCGATCTTCGCGCCCCGGGCGGTGGGATCGACGGTGATCGCGTAGTCGGTGACGTCCTCGGCGTGGGCGGGTGCCGGGACGAGGCCGGCCGCCGCCAGGAAGGCGGTGGCCGTGAGACCGAGTCTCCAGCGGGAGCGGGTGCGTGACATGGATACTCCGCGGCTCGAAAAGGAAGGGAGGTGCGACTGTTCGAAATATCAGACGATGATCAGCACTTCGAACGGCAAGATAGGGAGGGGGCGGGGACGCGTCAATGGGTCGCGCAACAACGGACGGGACGGGGAGCGGAGCGGGATGGGCGAGTTCTGGCCAGTAGCGGACGTACTGGCGTACCTGTCCGGGAGCTGGCGGGTGCGGCGGTCGGTGCGGGACCTGGCGAGCGGCGACGAGGGCCGCTTCACCGGTACGACGACTTTCGGCCCGCTGGAGGAGGACGGGTTGCTGCACCACGAGTCCGGCACGTTCGTCTGGCAGGGCGTTCCCCGTCCCGCCGAGCGGACTCTGCGCTTCCTGGCGAGCGACCGGCCCAGCAGGGCGGAGGTGCGGTTCGCCGACGGCCGTCCCTTCCACGACCTCGACCTGGCCCGCGGGCACCACGTCGCCGGCCACCCCTGCGCGGCCGACCTCTACCGGGGCGAGTTCACCGTCCGCGACCGGGACCACTGGCGGACCGTGTGGCGGGTGCGCGGCCCCGCCAAGGACCTCGTGCTGACCACCGACTACGTCCGCGGCGGCTGAGCGGTCCCGCCGTCGAAGCGGAGGCTCCAGCGCCCGGCCCGGCCCGTGACGACGGCCGCCGACAGGGGCCGGACGTCGATGTTCCAGTAGGTCGAGGGCGGCGCGCCGAGGACGTGCACGAGAGCGGCGCGGATCACCGAGGGTTCGGCCACGGCGACGATCCGGCCGCCGTCCTCGACGGGCCGGGTGTCGAGCCAGTTCCCGACCCGCGAGACGAAGTCCAATAGCGACTCGCCGCCGTGCGGGGTGGCCCGCGGGTCGGTGAGCCAGGTGTCCACGGCCTGCGGCTCGCGCGCCATCGCCTCACCGAGGGTCAGCCCGCGCCAGCGCCCCATGTCACAGTCCCGCAGGGCCAGTTGCACGAGCGGCGCATAGCCGAGCGCCTCCCCGGTGACGCGGCTGCGCGGGGCCGGCGAGCAGTAGCGCAGCTCGGCCGCCGCGAGCGGGACCAGATCGTGGGCGACGCGCTGCACCTCGTCCCAGCCGGCCTGGTCCAGCGGACGGTCGTCCTCGAAGCGCTCGGCGAGCAGCGGGGAGCTGCGCGCGGCGGCGACGAACGTGACCCGTAGTTGCATGCGGCGATCGTGAGACGCGGAAGTCCGCAGGTCAAGAGGTGTTACCGGGGAGTTATCCGAGCGGGCCGGCTAGAAGGCCGATGAAGATCTTGGTGAGCCTTCTAGAGGACCAGCGTCATCCACTGGTCCGGCTTCGCCAGCGGCGCGAACCCGAGCCTGTCGTACACCCCGTGGGCGTCGTGCGTGGCGAGCAGGATCCGCCGCAGCCCGTACGGCCGCAGGTGATCGCACACCGCCCCGGCCAACGCGGTACCGATCCCCTTGCCCCGCACCGACCGGTCGACGTACACGTCACACAGCCACGCGAAGGTGGCCCGGTCCGTGACGACCCGGGCATAGGCCACCTGCTCCCCCGAGACCGTCTCGTACACCCCGAAGTTGAGCGACCCCTCGATCGCCCGGTCCTGCTTCTCCCGCGGACGCCCGAGCGCCCAGTACGCGTCGGTGGACAGCCACCGGTGCACCCGCTCGGCGTCGACGCGGTCGGGGTCGGTGGAGATCTCGTAGCCCTCGGCGAGGCTCGGGGTGTCGATCATGCGGGGAGGTTCGCAGGCCCATGACGACCGCGTCGAGCGATTATCCCCGGCTGGCGGCCGCGCCGCCGGCCCCCCGCGGCACGGCGCCCCTGCGTCACAGCACCTCGTCACAGGCCGCGCGGAGTCTGCGTACCCCCTCCGTGATCTCCCCCGCGCCCGCGACCGCCGCGAAGCTCAACCGGACGTGGCCGGCCGGGGGTTCGGCGCTGAAGTACGGGCGACCGGGGGTGACGGCGACGCCCGCGCGCAGGGCGGCGGCCGTCAGGGCGGGCTCTCCCCCCGAGCCGAGAGCCTGGGAGGTGCCTCTGGTGCCCCTGGTGCTGTCGGGCAGGCGGAGCCAGAGGTGGTAGCCGCCCGAGGGGATGTGCGGGAGGGAGAGTTCGGGGAGGTGGAGCCGCAGGGCCGCCGTCATGACGTCGCGCCGGGCCCTCAACTCCGCCGAGACGGCCCGCAGATGGCGGGGCCAGGCGGGCGAGCCGATCAGTTCGAGTGCCGCCTCCTGCAGCGGCCGGGGGACGAAGAAGGTGTCGACGACCTGGATGGCGCGCAGCCGCTCCAGCACCGGGCCGCGCGCGGCGAGCGCGCTGACCCGGAAGCTCGGCGAGGTCGCCTTGGTGAGCGAGCCGACGTGGACGACGACGCCGTCGGGGTCGTCGGCGGCGAGCGGGCGCGGCAGCGGTCCGGCGTCCTCGTGCACGAGCCGCCGGACGAAGTCGTCCTCGACGACGAAGGCGCCGGCCTCGCGTGCGATGCCGAGCACCTCGCCCCGCCGCTCGGGGGCGAGCACCGCGCCGGTCGGGTTCTGGAACAGCGGCTGGCAGACGAAGAGGCGGGCCCCGGTGGCCCGGAACGCGTCGGCGAGCAGGGCCGGCCGTACGCCGTCGGCGTCCACCGGCACCGGAACGGGCCGAAGCCCCGCCGCCCGTGCGATCGCCAGCATGCCCGGGTAGGTCGGCGACTCGACGAGTACCGGCGCGCCCGGCGGGGCGAGTGCGCGCAGGGCGGTGGTCAGCGCGGACTGGCCGCCCGAGGTGATCAGCACCTCCGCGGCGGTGATGCTCCCGCCGGGCCCGCCGATGCCGCGCGCGAACCACTCCCGCAGCTCCGGCAGCCCTTCCGTGGGCGGCCGTCCCCACGCGCCGGGCCGGCGTCCCGCGCGGGCCAGGGCCGCCGACATCGCCCGCTCCGGTTGCAGCGAGGGGTGCAGATAGCCGCCGTTGAACTCGATCACGCCGGGCGGCGGAGCGGCCAGCGAGACCAGGACGCCGGACGCGTCCACCGACCGCGGTACGAGGTCGGCGGCGCCGTCCGCGCTCAGTGCCACCTCCTGCCAGGAGGTGTCCCCGGCCGTAGCGACGGAGGTCCGCGCCGGGGCGCGGAAGGCGCCGGCGCCGGGCCGGGTGACGACCAGGCCCTCGGCGGCCAGCTGCGCGAGGGCCCGCGAGACGGTCACCGGGCTCACCCGGTACCGCTCGACGATGGTCCGGCTCGACGGCAGCTTTCCACCAGGAGAGTAGCGGTCCAGCTCCCTTCGGAGCCGTTCCACCAGATCACCGACGCTGCTACGCTCATGCATGAGAGCACAGAGTAGCGCTACCGCACCGACCCGGATAGCGGTCACCACCCCGGCCGGACCCGCCGCCACCGGCACCCTGCTGGCCGGCCTCGGCGTCGTCGCCTTCTCCCTCACCTTCCCCGCCACCGCCTGGGGCCTGGAGGGATTCGGGCCCTGGACGCTCGTCGCCGTGCGCAGTGTGCTCGCGGCCCTGATCGCGGGCGGGTGTCTGCTGGTCCTGCGCGTTCCGCCGCCCGGCCGCCGGCACTGGCCGGGGCTCGCGGTGGTCGCCGCCGGGGTGGTCGTGGGCTTCCCGCTGCTGACCACGCTGGCGTTGCGGACGTCCACCACCGCGCACGCCGCCGTCGTGGTCGGCCTGCTCCCGCTGACCACCGCGCTCCTGTCCGCGCTGCGGGTCGGCACCCGCCCCTCCCGCGCCTTCTGGGCGGCGGCGCTCGCGGGCGCGGCCGCGGTGGCCGCCTTCACCGTGCAGCAGAGCGGCGGCGCCCTCACGTCCGCCGACCTGTATCTGTTCGCCGCGCTGCTGGTGTGCGCGGCCGGCTACACCGAGGGCGGCCGGCTGGCCCGGGTCATGCCGGGCTGGCAGGTGATCGGCTGGGCCCTGGTGCTGTGTCTGCCGCTCGCCGTGCCCGCCGCCGCGGTGGCCCTGGCGTCCGAGCCGGTCCGGCTGACCGCGCACAGCGTGGCCGGGCTGCTGTGGGTGGCGGCAGGCTCGCAGTTCCTCGGCCTGATCCTCTGGTACCGCGGCATGGCGGCCATCGGCATCCCCCGGGCCAGCCAGTTGCAGTTGGCCCAGCCGCTGCTCACACTGGTGTGGTCGGTGCTGCTGCTGGGCGAGCACCTGACGGTGGCCGCCCCGCTGACGGCCGCGGCGGTGCTGGTGTGCATCGCCGTCACCCAGCGGGCGCGGAGCTGAGCGGCGCGCACGCGCCGGTTCCAACCGGGCCCCCGCGCCGTAGACTCGGGGCCACGGACCGCTGCTCCCGGACTTGGTGAGGAGGCCCGACAGATGCGTGCAACCGTGGGCGACCAGATCGTCCAGCACGGCAGGGTGGTCGGACAGCACGACAAGGTCGGCGAGATCGTCGAAGTGATGGGCCGGGAGGGCAACCCGCCGTACCGCGTCCGCTTCGAGGACGGCCACGAGGGTGTGTGCTCGCCGGGTCCCGACACCGAGATCCGGCACCGGGAAACCCGCGGGTGAGTCAGCGCGGGGGCGTCGCCGGCCGCTGGTAGTGGTCGGTGACCACCCGCGCCATCGCCCCGGTCCGGTCCGCCGCCACCTCCTTGGCGGCGAAGAAGACGTGCCCGCGCACCTGCGGATGGTCCCGGGCCAGCGTGAGGTGCCGGGACAGCTCGGCCGGGTCCTGCCAGGCCGCGGGCTGCGCGGGATCCCCGGCCTTGTAGAGCGCCTCGCCCGCGTACAGCTCCGTCCTGCTGCCCCGGGCCACCCGCGCCCACCAGGACAGCAGCTCGGCGTAGTCGGCGGCGGCGAAGCCGATGTTCCAGTAGAGCTGCGGGACGATGTAGTCGACCCAGCCCTCACGGACCCACGTGCGCGTGTCCGCGTGCAGATCGTCGTACGTCTGGACGCCCGCCCGGGTGTCCGAGCCGAGCGGGTCGGTGGCGGCGTTGCGCCACACCCCGAAGGGGCTGACCCCGAAGCGGGTGGTGGGGCGGGCCGCCTTCACCCGGGCCGCCGTCTCCCGCACCAGCCGGTCGATGTTGTCGCGCCGCCAGGCGGCCCGGTCCGGGAAACCGCCGCCGTGACGCTCGTAGGCGGCGGCGTCGTCGAAGCTCCGGCCCGCCACCGGGTACGGATAGAAGTAGTCGTCGAAGTGCACGGCGTCCACCGGATACCGGTGCACCGCGTCCAGCATCGCGTCCTGCACGAAGGCGCGGACCTCGGGCAGCCCGGGGTTGTAGTAGAGCTTCCCGCCGTACGCCACCACCCAGTCCGGGTTCCGGCGGGCGGGATGGGAGGCGACGAGCCTGGTGGGATCCGTGTGATTCGCGACGCGGTACGGGTTGAACCAGGCGTGCAGGGCCAGCCCCCGTGCGTGCGCCTCCTCGACGGCCGTGCCGAGCGGGTCCCAGCCCGGGTCCCCGCCCTGGGTGCCGGTGAGGTACTGCGACCACGGCTCGTACGGCGAGGGCCACAGCGCGTCGGCGGTCGGACGCACCTGGAAGATCACGGTGTTCAGGCGGCGGCGCACCGCCGTGTCCAGGTGGGCGATGAGCTCGGCGCGCTGCCGGTCCGCCGACAGCCCCGGCTTCGAGGGCCAGTCGCGGTTGCTCACCGTCGCCAGCCACACGCCCCGCATCTCACCGCCGGCCCGCCGCCGCTGCGGCATGGCCGCCGCACCCGAGGCCGAGGCCGCACCCGAGGCCGCTCCCGAGGCCGACGTGAGCAGCGACAGCGCCGCCAGCGCGAACGCCCGCCGTGACAGTCGTCCCATCCGCACACCCCTTCACACGGTGGATCCGCCCGGTCACGGATCGTCTTCGCGCCCCAGGATGCCCGACCCGGACGATCGATCATCGCTACTTCGGGGTAACGTGCACGATCGGAGCAGGCAACGGACCGCGGGGGCCGCCTGCGACAGCCGTAGATCAGCGAAAGGGACGATGTGACCGACATCGAGCGGGTCGGAGTCGTGGGCTGCGGCCAGATGGGAGCGGGCATCGCCGAGGTGTGCGCCCGCGCCGGCCTGGACGTCAAGGTCGCCGAGACCACCGGCGAGGCCCTGGAGATCGGCCGGACCCGGCTGTTCAACTCCCTGTCGAAGGCGGCCGAGCGCGGCAAGATCGGCGCCGGGGAACTCGACGCGACGCAGGCCCGGCTCAGCTTCACCACCGACCTCGGCGAGTTCGCGGACCGTGACCTGGTGATCGAGGCGGTCGTCGAGAACGAGCAGGTCAAGACCGAGATCTTCCAGGTGCTCGACCAGGTCGTGACCCGGCCGGACGCCATCCTCGCCTCCAACACCTCCTCGATCCCGCTGGTGCGGCTCGCGGTCGCCACCGCGCGGCCCGACCACGTCATCGGCATCCACTTCTTCAACCCGGCCCCCGTGCAGAGGCTGGTCGAGCTGATCCCGGCACTCACCACCTCCGAGGGCACGCTCGGCCGGGCCCAGGTCTTCACCGAGAAGGTGCTCGGCAAGCACGCCATCCGCGCCCAGGACCGCTCGGGCTTCGTGGTGAACGCGCTGCTGATCCCGTATCTCCTCTCCGCCATCCGGATGTTCGAGTCGGGCATCGCCAGCCGCGAGGACATCGACAACGGCATGGAGCTGGGCTGCGCCCACCCGATGGGCCCGCTGAAGCTGTCCGACCTGATCGGCCTGGATACCGTCGCCTCGGTCGCGTACTCGATGTACGAGGAGTACAAGGAGCCGCTGTACGCCGCTCCCCCGCTGCTCCAGCGCATGGTCGACGCGGGCCGGCTGGGCCGGAAGTCCGGTTCGGGGTTCTACACGTACGCCTGAGACACCTGCGGTCGGCGTGCACCGTGCCCGTGACAGGGTGCCGATCACACAGTGCGACATCCAGGGGCCCGGCACTCTTCGGAGCGCCGGGCCCGTCGCATTCACACACCGTGTGCGCGCCGGGCTCGCATATGCCCTTCGCACACTCTCCCCACGCGCCCACCAGGCGAGTTGACTCTTCATGCGCATGCAAGGGATGTGATGACTACGGAAAGGAGCGGACTCGTGACCGTCGACCCCGAGCATCCCGTGGTCCAAGGAGAACTCGCAGAGTTACGCCGCCGCCTCGACGTCGCCTACGCGCGCGTCGAGGGAGGGCTGGCCCTGCTCACTCACCGGACCGAGGAGACCGACAAGGAACTCGACGACCTGGCCGCCCGGATCGTCGCCCTGGAGCACGCCCGCTGGCCGCTGCCCGCGGTGGCGGTGCTCACCGCCGTGGGCGCGCTCGTCGTGACGATCTGGCAGGCCCTGGGTCACTAGGGGGCGTCGGCACCAGGACGCGGTGGGGGATTCAGGGCCTGGCGTCCTGACCGAGCCTGAGGTGATGCAGCAGCAGTAACGCGGCCGCCATGTTGGCGGCCGGGACCTCACCGCGGGCGACCATGTCGGGAACGAGCTTGAGGGGGACCCATTCCCGGCGGTCCGACTCGAAGTCGTCCACGGGGTGCCCGATGTACTCACCCCCGTCCGCCCAGAAGACGTGGTGCCGGGCGTCGGTGAGGCCGTTGGACGGCTCCACGCTCACCAGGTGGCGCAGGGGTCCCGGCCGCCAGCCGGTCTCCTCCTCCAGTTCCCTGGCGGCCGCGCGCGCGATGTCCTCGCCGTCCTCGACGACGCCGGCCGCGAGTTCCCAGCCCCAGCTGTCGGTGATGAAACGGTGGCGCCACAGGAGGAGTACTTCGTTGGCCTCGTTCACCACCGTGGCCACGGCGACGGGCCGCAGCCGTATGAGGAAGTGGTCCAGGTGCCGGCCGTCGGGCAGCTCCACATCTGCCAGGTTGACGGTGAACCAGCGGTTTTCATACACAGTTTGTTCGTTCTGTTTCGTCCACTGCACGGTTCTGCCACCTTCCGTCGAGTAAGTGGCAATATCGCAGCAGGAACGAGGGGTGTCGGTGCTCGTGTGCCGGTCTACAGCGGTACGCGCAGTGCCCCGTCGATGAGTTCGGCCGCCTCGGCCGTGCCCGCACGGCCGCTGCGCACCAGGTGGTCGCGCACCGCCCGGAGTCTGTCGCGCAGCCGCTGGGACTCCATCCCGCGGGCCTGTTCGGCCATCTGCACCGCGATGGCCACCGCCTTGTCGGTGTTGCCCTGGCGCAGCTCGATCGTGCTGAGCATGGCCAGCCGGTGCACCCGGCCCCGGTCATGGGCGGGATTGTCCACGGCCGCCGCCGCGTGCTCCCGCGCCGCCGCCAGTTCGCCGAGGCTGAGCAGCGCCTCCGCCACCTGGACGTTGACCAGTCCCGGCTGGACATAGCCGGTCTCATCGGGTTCGTATCCGCGCCGGATGCGTTCGGCGGCCTGCTCGGCCCGACGGATGCAGGACAGCGCGCTCGTGCCGTCGCCGAGGTGGGCGTACGCCTTCGCCTGCATCGCGTACAGGTCGGAGGCGAGCGCCGGGGTGATGTGCGTGCCCGCCGCGCGCAGCGCCGCTTCCGCGAAGGCCACGGCCTGCCGGTACTCCCGCATGAACAGCGACTGGTTGACCAGCAGCGCGATCACATAGGCGCCCAGACCCCGGTCCCCGCTGGCCTTCGCCAGCCGGAGGGCCTGGTGGAAGTAGCGCTGGGCGAGCCCGTGCGCGTCGGAGTCGTACGCGCAGATCCCGGCCACCGCGACCAGTCCGCCCGTGGCCCGGTGCAGCTGGCGGCCCGTCTCGTCGGTGTAGCTGCCGCGCAGCAGCGGGGCGGCCTCGGCGTTGAGGAAGCCGACGATCCGGGAGCGGGTCGCTATGCCGCCGGCCTTGCGGTACATCTGCTCGTAGTGGGCGCGGGCCGCGCGCAGCATCTCGATGTCCGTGGAGGTGACCCGGTGCCGGCCGCCCCGCGAGACGTCGACGTCCTCGGGCGGATTCTCCCATTCCCACACGGGCATGACGGCGGGCGTGCCGGTGACCGCTGGCGCGCCCAGGACGTGCGGGCGCTGCTGCTCGTCGCAGCGCCACAGGGCGGTGGCCCGTTCGACGAAGCCGGACAGGGAGGTGCCGTGCGGGGTGGCGGGTTCGCCGGGGACGCCGAGGCCGATGTCGTCGAGGGTGACGGGGCGTTGCAGCCGGGCGGCGAGCACCTCGCAGATCAGGTCGGGCACCTGCCCTCGGGGGCGCTGCCCCTTCAACCACCGTGCGACTGCGGTGTGTTCATAGCGGAGGGCGAGGCCGCGCGCCCGGCCCGCCTGGTTCACATGGGCGGCGAGGCCCGCGTGCGAGATCCCGGCTTCGTCCAGGATCGCGTCGAGCAGAGTGTTGGGCTGCATGGGAGGCCCCCCGGTGACTCGGTGCCGTCAGAGTAGTGGTTCCGCCTTCGCACGGGGTGTGAACGGAGTACTCGAATCCGCACCGTGTGCGCACTGTCGCGGAGAGTTTCCGGCCGGTTGACTGAAATGCCTCGCAAGAGGCCGGCCGGGCCGCCGGCTCCCCCTCGTACAGTGCGGCGGCCCGGCGTGCGAGTGACTAGTGGTGCGTGGTCGGCTGCGGATCGGTGGTGGCCGGCCGCGCCCGCGCGGCGGACCCGCAGGGGTCGCCGTCCCGCGCCGCTGGAGGATGTCGTCGTGACCGGTCGTTGCGCAGGACCAGTAAGGCGACGTCATCCGCGGGCGCGCCCGCCGCGTGGCGCAGGAGGGCGGTGAAGACCGAACCCAGGACGGCCTGGGGATCGGCCGCGGGGTCGGCGTGGACGGTCTCGGACAGCGCCGCGGACAGGGAGAAGAACCGGCCACGTGCGTCCCGTGTGTCCTCGGCTCCGTCGGTGTGCAGGACCAGTGCCTCGTCCGGCAGCAGGTGACCGCACCGCTCGATCGGCAGGTCGGGCGGGAGCGGGAACGGGCCGAGCGGTGGGAGGGGGTCCGCGCGGGAGAGGGACTCGACCCGCGTACCACTGAGCAGGTACGGCCACGGGTGACCGCAGTTCAGGGCGTGCACCTCGCCGTCCCGGCGGATCTCCAGCAGCAGGACGGTGACGAACTCCTCGGCGGCCGGGGTGTCGGGCTCCGGACCGGCCCAGGGGTGTTCGGCGCGCTCCCGCTCGCGCAGGTGACGGGCCAGGGCGCGCTCCAACCGCCGCAGCACACGGTCGAGTCCGGCCTCGTCGTGCGCGGCCTCGCGGAAGCTGCCGAGGACGGCGGCGGCGGTGGGGACAGCGGCGAGCCCGTGCCCGCGCACGTCACCCATCACGATCCGCACGCCGTGTTCGGTGGCGACGGCCTCGTACAGGTCGCCGCCGATGCCGGCGCCGCGGTCGGCGGACAGCTGGGCGGCGGCGATGTCCAGCCCGTCGATGCGCGGGGGCAGCGGCCGCAGCAGCGCGCTCTGCGCGGCACCCGCGACCCGGTGCGCCTGCCGCAGTTCGCGCAGCAGGGTCCGGCGGACATGGAGCACGAGTCCGGTGCCGACGGCGAAGAACACGGCGCTGGTGGCGGCGCGCGCGCTGAGGCCGTTCTGCTGGGCGAGCGGACAGACCAGTTTGTACGTGATCGCGACGGCGCCCCACACCGCGGGCAGTCCGAGCGCGAGGGCCCGCCGCAGCGGCCGACGGCCGGGTGCCCGTGCGCCCGTACGGATCCGCCCCGCCCTGCGGGGCGGACCAGCCTTGATGCGGATCATGCCGATGGCCCCCCAATCAGGCCCTGACAGCGCAATCGGACCGGCCCCGAAAGGCCGGTCCGATTCTGTCGAGCACCTAGCCCGCGAGGACCACATCACCGGGAGAACTCACTCGATCGAGTGAGGTGACTGCAACGCACCGCAAGGGGCGCGGAACTGTGGCACCACCACAGCCCCCACGCCGCCTAGGCCCTCAGGACAGCGCCCGTCCGCTCGCCCGCCAGGGCGACCGCGGCGTCCCGGGCCGCCGACGCCTCGTCGACGGTCAGCGTCCGGTCGGGCGCACGGAAACGCAACGCGTACGCCAGCGACTTCCGGCCCTCGCCCAGCTGCTCGGCGTTCTCGTACACGTCGAACAGCCGGATCGCCTCCAGCAGTTCCCCCGCGCCCTCGCGCAAGGCGGCCTGCACGTCGGCGTGCGGGACGGACCCGTCGACCACGAGGGCGACATCCTGGGTGGCGACAGGGAACGCGGAGATGCCCGGCGCCCGCACCGTCGCGTCGCCCACCCGCTCCAGCGCGTCCAGGTCGAGCTCCATGGCGCAGGTGCGCGCGGGCAGTCCGAGCGCCTTCAGCACCCGCGGGTGGAGTTCGCCCGCGTGTCCCACGACCCGCTCGTCCCCGTCGGCGACGACCACCAGCTCGGCGCACCGGCCCGGGTGCCACGGCCCGTACTGCCCGCCGCGGACGACGAGTTCGGCACCGGCCTCGCGGGCCACCGCGCGCGCCGCCTCGACCGTGTCGGCCCAGTCGGCCGGACGGCCCCTGCCCCACCAGCCGGCCTGCTCCCGGGCGCCCGCGAGGACGACGGCGACATGGCGCGGCTGCTCGGGCAGCGCGGCGTCGAGCTCGGCGATCTCGGCGTCGGTCGGACGCCGGTCCACGGGCAGCGGGACAGCGACGCGCTGCTCCTCGCGCGGGTGGAAGACCAGGCCGGTCTCGAACAGCGCCAGGTCGTGCGAGCCCCGGCCGTCGTTGCGGCGCAGCGCGCCGAGCAGGCCCGGCAGCAGCGAGGTGCGGAGCGCGGGCTCCTCGTCGCTCAGCGGGTTGGTCAGCTTCACGACCCGGCGGGCCGGGTCGTCGGCGGCGAGGCCCAGCTGGTCGAAGACCTGCTCGCTGACGAACGGGTAGTTCGGCGCCTCGACGTATCCGGCGCCGGCCAGCGCCCGGCCGACGCGGCGGTGCAGCCGCTGCCGGTGGGTGAGGCCACGGCCCGCCGGGGGCCTGGGCAGCGTGGAGGGCAGGTTCTCGTAGCCCTCCAGGCGGATGACCTCCTCCGCCAGGTCGTTCGGGGCGCGCAGGTCGGGCCGCCAGGACGGCACGGTGACGATCAGCTCGTCCTGCCCGTACACGTCGCAGCCGACCTCCTGGAGCCGGCGTACGACGATCTCGCGGCCGTACTCGACACCCGCGACCTTGTCCGGGTGGTCGGCGGGGAGGGCGATGGTGTGCGGCGCGGACGGGGCGGAGACCTCGGTGACACCGGCCTCGGCGGTGCCGCCCGCGAGCAGCACCAGGAGGTCGACGGCGCGCTGTGCCGCCGCGGCGGCGGCCTGCGGGTCGACACCGCGCTCGAAGCGGCGGGACGCCTCGGTGGACAGCTTGTGCCGGCGGGCCGTACGCGCGATGGAGACGGCGTCGAAGTGGGCCGCCTCGATCACGACGTCCGACGTGGCGTTCTCGGCATCGTCGTGGTCGGCGATCTCCGTGTTGGCGCCGCCCATCACACCCGCGAGACCGATCGGGCCGCGGTCGTCGGCGATGACCAGGTCCGCCGCGTCCAGCGTGCGGACCACGCCGTCCAGGGTGGTGAGCTGCTCGCCGGGCTCGGCGCGGCGGACGCCGATGGTGCCCTGGACCAGGGTGCGGTCGTAGGCGTGCAGCGGCTGGCCGAGCTCCGTCATCACGTAGTTGGTGACGTCGACGGCGAGCGAGATCGGGCGCATGCCGACCTTCTGCAGCCGGCGCCGGAGCCAGATCGGGGAGCGGGTCTCGGGGCTCAGGCCGGTGACCGTGCGGGCGGTGAAGCGGTCGCAGCCGATCGGGTCGGCGATCCGGACCGGGTAGCCGAAGGCGTTCGGGCCGGGCACGTCGAGCAGGGCCGGGTCGCTGAGCGGCAGACCGTAGACGATGGCGGTCTCGCGGGCGACGCCGCGGATGGACAGGCAGTCGCCGCGGTTGGCGGTGACGGCGATGTCCAGGACCTCGTCGACCAGTTCGAGCAGCTCGATGGCGTCCTTGCCGACCTCGGTCTCCGGCGGCAGCACGATGATGCCCTTGGTGCCGTCGTCGCCCATGCCCAGCTCGTCGCTGGAGCAGATCATGCCGTGGGACGTCCTGCCGTACGTCTTGCGCGCGGAGATCGAGAAGCCGCCCGGGAGGGTGGCGCCGGGCAGCACCACGACGACCTTGTCGCCGACGGAGAAGTTGCGGGCGCCGCAGACGATCTCCTGCGGCTCGCCGCTGCCGTTGGCCTGTCCGACGTCGACCGTGCAGAAGCGGATCGGCTTCTTGAAGCCCTCCAGCTCCTCGATGGTCAGCACCTGGCCCACCACGAGCGGGCCCTTGAGGTCGGCGCCGAGGTGCTCGACGGTCTCGACCTCCAGGCCGGCGGACACGAGCTTGGCCTGGACGTCACGGCCGGTCTCGGTGGCCGGCAGGTCGACGTACTCCCGCAGCCAGGAAAGCGGGACCCGCATCAGATCTCCATCCCGAACGGCCGGGTGAACCGGACGTCACCCTCGACCATGTCTCGCATGTCTTCGACGTTGTGGCGGAACATCAGCATCCGCTCGATGCCGAACCCGAAGGCGAACCCGCTGTACTTCTCCGGGTCCACGCCGCAGGCGGTCAGCACCTTGGGGTTGACCATGCCGCAGCCGCCCAGCTCGATCCAGCCCTCGCTGGAGCAGGTGCGGCAGGGCCGGTCGGGGTTGCCGACGGACTCGCCGCGGCAGACGTAGCACACCATGTCCATCTCGGCGGACGGCTCGGTGAAGGGGAAGAAGTTCGGCCGCAGCCGGGTCTTCATGCCCTCGCCGAACAGGGACTGGACCATGTGGTCCAGGGTGCCCTTGAGGTCGGCCATGGTGAGGCCCTCGTCGACGGCGAGCAGCTCGACCTGGTGGAAGACGGGCGTGTGGGTGGCGTCCAGCTCGTCGGTGCGGTACACGCGGCCGGGGCAGATCACGTAGACCGGCAGCTCACGGTCGAGCAGGGAGCGGATCTGCACGGGCGAGGTGTGGGTGCGCAGCACGACGCCGGACTCGGTGCCGCCCTCGGGGCCCTCGACGAAGAAGGTGTCGTGCTCGGTGCGGGCCGGGTGGTCCGGGCCGATGTTGAGCGCGTCGAAGGTGAACCACTCGGCCTCGACCTCGGGGCCCTCGGCGACCTCGTAGCCCATGGCCACGAAGATGTCCTCGATGCGCTCCGAGAGCGTGGTCAGCGGGTGGCGGGCGCCGGCCGGTACGCGGTCGTACGGCAGCGTGACGTCCACCGCCTCCTCGACCAGCACGCGCTGGTCCCGCTCGGCCTCCAGGTCGGCCTGG
Organism: Streptomyces sp. NPDC003011; assembly: GCF_053591515.1. Lineage (NCBI taxonomy): Bacteria > Bacillati > Actinomycetota > Actinomycetes > Kitasatosporales > Streptomycetaceae > Streptomyces > Streptomyces sp. NPDC003011. Next base: position 29,169 of record NZ_JBSFTY010000032.1, on the reverse strand, counting down.
CGGGCGGCGAGCGCCTTGTTCACGGCGCCGCGGGCCTGGCCGACCAGCTTGCCGGCGGCGGCCTTGGCGTGCGGGGGCAGGGCGCCGATCTCGCGGTTGGCGAGGGCCAGCGGGGAGGTGCCCCCGGTGTGGGCGACCTTGGCCTCCTGGAGTGCGTCGAGGGAGTCCGCGGCGGCGAAGGCGGCGAGCGCCTCGTCCCGCATGCGCTCGATCTCTTCCGGTTTCAAGGCCTCGACCTCTACCGGGTCGTACGACTTATTCGGTGCCGACATCTCTTCCCGTGCTTCCGGTTGGCTGGCGGATGGTCCCCGTCCCGACTCGGGGACGCGTCGTCCCGGGAACGGGGACGCAAAGGTGCCAAAGGCCGAGTCTAACGGGGTGGGGGTGGACGAATGCGCCCGCGGGCTGCTCAGGTCAGGTAGGCCGGAGCGCTCACGGGCAACGTAAATCGGAACTCGGCGCCGCCGCCGGGGGCGCGGCCGACCGTGATGGTGCCGCCGTGGGCCTCGACGATGCCCTTGACGATGTAGAGCCCGAGGCCGGTGCCACCGCGCTTGCTGCCCCGCCAGAAGCGGGTGAAGACGCGGTTCATGGACTCCTCCGGGATGCCGGCGCCCTCGTCGCTCACCGTGACCGACGTGCCGGTGTCCTCGCCCTCGCGGGGGGACGCCGTGGGCGTGACGTCAATCGTGACGGTTCCCTCACCGTGCCGCACCGCATTTTCCAGCAGGTTGCTGAGCACCTGGTCGATCTTGTCGGGGTCGGCCCACAGGGCGGGCAGCGGCTGTTCGAGGCGCAGCAGGAACCGGTCGGCGGGCAGGCCGGCGGCGACGTAGGCCTGGATGTGCCGGCCCACGGCGGCGCCCATGTCGACGGGCTGGCGGCGCACCTCCAGGCGTCCGGAGTCGATCCGGGAGATGTCCAGCAGCTCGGCGATGAGCCGGGTCACCCGGTCGGCGTCCGCGTCGACGGTCTCCAACATCAGCCGCTTCTGGTCGTCGGTGAACCTCTCCCACTTGGCGAGGAGCGTGGCGGTGAAGCCCTTGACGGAGGTGAGCGGGGAGCGCAGTTCGTGGGCGACGGTCGCGATCAGCTCGGCGTGGCTGCGCTCGGTGCGGCGACGGGCCTCGGTGTCACGGAGGCAGACCACGACACGGCGGACGGGTCCGGTGGGTGCGCCGCGGACGTACCGCGCGGAGACGAGGACCTCGCGTCCGCCGGGCAGCAGGAGGTTGCGCTCGGGCTGGCCGACCCGGATCGCGAGGCCGCCGTACGGGTCGGTCAGCTGCCACCAGCGCCGCCCCTCCAGGTCCTCTAACGGGAGGGCCTTCTCCAGCCGCTGTCCGAGTGCCTCGGCGGCGGGGACGGCGGTGATGCGTTCGGCGGCGGCGTTGAAGCAGACGACGTGCCCGTGCTCGTCGGCGACGACCAGTCCGTCGGGCAGCTGGTCGGGGTCGATGCCGAGCTCGGCGAGATCACCGGGCCGGGACACGGGCGGGTGCCGCACATCCCGTGCTCCCGGTGCGCTGCTCGTGCCGACGCTCATCCCCGTACCCCACCTCTCAGACGGCCGCTCAGACTGGCGCAGTGGGCCCCCGAGCTGGTCACCCTACTAGCTCTCGGTGACGGAGCGGCACCCTCCGGAGGCGCGCTGTGCACGCGCCGACGCATAGAGACATACGGCGGCGGCGGTGGCGAGGTTCAGGCTCTCGGCCTTCCCGTGGATCGGGACGCGCACCACGGCGTCCGCGAGTGCGCGGGTCTCCTCCGGGAGCCCCCATGCCTCGTTGCCGAAGATCCAGGCGGTCGGCCCGCCCATGGTCTCCTTGTCGAGCTCGTCGTCGAGGTCGTGCGCCCCGGAGCCGTCGGCGGCGAGGATCCGCACACCGGTCCCCTTGAGGCCCTCGACCGCCTGCTCCACGGGGACACCGACGGCGACGGGAAGGTGGAACAGCGAGCCCACGGAGGCCCGGACCGCTTTCGGGTTGTAGAGATCGACGGAGGCGTCGGTCAGGACGACGGCGTCGGCACCGGCGGCGTCCGCGCACCGCAGCACGGTGCCGGCGTTCCCGGGGTCGCGGACGTTCGCGAGGACGGCGACGAGCCGGGGCCGGGCCGCGAGGATCTCCTCGAACGGCGTGTCCAGGAATCGGCAGATCCCGACGAGGCCCTGTGGGGTGACGGTGGTCGAGATGTCGGCGATCACCTGCTCGTCGGCCAGGTGCACCCGGGCCCCGGCGTCCCGGGCCTCCCCGACGATGCCGGCGTACCGCTCCGCGGCGTCGGGCGTGGCGAAGAGCTCGACCAGGGTGGACGCGTGCCCGGCGGCCTCCCGCACCGCCTGCGGCCCCTCCGCGAGGAACAGCCGCTCCTTGCCCCGGAAGTTCCGCCTGGCCAGCCGCCTGGCCGCGGAGACGCGGGAGGAACGGGGGGAGATCAGCTCGGGGGTGGCGGGGGCCATGCAACTCACCTTCGGTAACCAGTCAGCACAACGGACCCGCGGGCAGTGCCCACGGGTCCGTGCAGTCACGTCGGCTCAGGGCCGGCGGCGTCACGCAGCCTTCGGCGCGTTCACGTCCGACGGCAGCGCCTTCTGGGCCACCTCGACGAGCGCGGCGAACGCGCCGGCGTCGTTCACGGCCAGCTCGGCCAGGATCTTGCGGTCCACCTCGATGTTCGCGGCGTTCAGACCCTGGATGAAGCGGTTGTAGGTGATGCCGTTGGCGCGGGCCGCGGCGTTGATGCGCTGGATCCACAGCCGGCGGAAGTCACCCTTGCGCTTCTTGCGGTCGTTGTAGTTGTAGACCAGCGAGTGGGTGACCTGCTCCTTGGCCTTGCGGTACAGGCGCGACCGCTGACCACGGTAGCCGGAGGCCTGCTCGAGGATCGCCCGGCGCTTCTTGTGGGCGTTGACTGCCCGCTTGACGCGTGCCACTTGTTAACTCCTTGTAGCGGGGCCGCGGTGGAACTCACGCGGCCCGGAAACGATTGGGTCCCGGTCCTGACGTACGACGGCGCTCGCGCGCCGGCGGGTCACTTGCCGAGAAGCTTCTTGATCTTCTTGGCGTCGCCCGGGGCCATCTCGGCGTTGCCGGTGAGGCGGCGCGTCAGTCGGGACGACTTGTGCTCGAGCAGGTGGCGCTTGCCGGCGCGCTCGCGCAGCACCTTGCCGGAGCCGGTGATCTTGAAGCGCTTGCTGGCACCGCTGTGCGACTTGTTCTTCGGCATAGCGCCGTTCTCTCCTCGTCGGTGGCGCTCCCGTGCCCGGTCACGACAACCGGGCACTGTGGAGCGTCGCTCTCGTATCGGATATGTCCTGGGGACTCGCGTCCCCCGGGATCACGCCTCGGCGGATGCCTCGGCAGGGGCCTCGACGGCGTCCTCGGTGATCTCGGCGTCCTCGTCGAGATCGCTCTCCGCGGCGTTCTGCGACTTGCCGGGGTTCGCCTTCGCTTCAGCCTTGCGGGCTTCCTGCGCCTGACGCGCCTCGGCCATCGCCTCGGTCTTCTTCTTGTGCGGACCGAGGACCATGATCATGTTGCGGCCGTCCTGCTTCGGGTTCGACTCCACGAACCCGAGGTCGGCCACGTCCTCCGCGAGACGCTGCAGCAGTCGGTAGCCGAGTTCCGGCCGGGACTGCTCGCGACCACGGAACATGATCGTGATCTTGACCTTGTCGCCCTGCTTGAGGAACCGGACGACGTGACCCTTCTTGGTGTCATAGTCGTGCGGGTCGATCTTCGGCCGGAGCTTCATCTCCTTGATGACCGTGTGCGCCTGGTTCTTGCGCGCCTCACGGGCCTTCATGGCCGACTCGTACTTGAACTTCCCGTAGTCCATGAGCTTGCACACAGGCGGACGGGCGGTCGCCGCCACCTCGACCAGGTCCAGGTCGTACTCCTGCGCAAGCTCCAGTGCCTTGGCCAGGGGGACGATGCCCACCTGCTCGCCACTGGGACCGACAAGTCGCACCTCTGGAACGCGAATCCGGTCGTTGATGCGGGGCTCGGCGCTGATGGATCCTCCTCGGTTAGCACCACACGGCGGTCTGGCGGACAGCCGCGTATGTCTCTGTTCGACAGACCTGACCGCGCCGAAGCACAAAAAATGCCCCGGACGATCACAGGCGGGGCTCCAAGCACTACCGGAGCACCGCCGCGATGACCGCGGGGCGCTTTCGGGCGACTCCATCGTCCGTACGGAACGATGGCGGCCGCCTGACCGGGTGACCCGCCGCCCCGGAGGGCGGTCAGGTGGGAGATCGGAGCCTCCACTTGTGGGCCGGTCACACTTACACACATGCGTGTCCGGCCGGTCGTCACACAAGGTTAGCAGTTCACCGGGGCGTGCGCTAATCCGGCGGCTGTCGCCTCCTGCTGTCAAGAGGGCGGGCACCGGGCCCTATGGTGTCCTGCATGAGTGAGACCTCCCCCGCCGGCTCAGCCGAGCAGCCCGACTTCGACGCGATGACCCGCGACATCGCCGAGGTTCCCGCCGTCGAGGTGATCGTCACGGTCGCCGTCAACCTGATGAGCGCCGCCGCCGTGAAGCTCGGCCTGACGGAGGAGGGCGACAAGTACAAGGACCTGGACGAGGCCCGCAAGCTGATCCACGCCCTCGCCGGCCTGCTGGACGGCAGCGCGACCGAGATCAGCTCGTTCCACGCGGCGCCGCTGCGGGACGGCCTGAAGTCGCTCCAGCTGGCGTTCCGCGAGGCGTCCCTCGTCCCGGACGAGCCGGGCCAGGGGCCGGGCGAGAAGTACACCGGCCCCGTCTACGGCTAGTCCGCGGTGGTCAGCCCTGGGGATCCTGCGGTTTGACCTCGACCCGGCGCAGGCTCTGGTCCTTGAGCTCGGTGCGTGCCTCGGTGCGGTGTCCCCGGGCGATGTAGTCACGCACGACCGCTTCGACGGCGTCCTGGGGCGAGCCGATCCCGGCCAGGACCATCACTTCCACCACCAGTTCGGCATCGAGACTGATGTTGACCTTGGCCATGGGCGGCCCCCCTTCGTCGGTCCGGGACTCTAACAGCCGCACCACGGGGCCGGCTCAGTGGCGTACGTACAAGGGCTCGCCCGGCGGCGTCGCCCCGGCCGGCAGGAGTGCCAGGTCGAGGCCGCGCACCAGGCGGGCCCTCAGTGTCTCGTCGGCGGCGAGGCGCTCGGCCACCGCGCGGGCGGCCTCCGCCGGGGGTGCGGACCCGTCCAGGACGAGGGCGAGGGTGCCGTCGGCCTGTCCGGGCCCGAGGTGGGCGCGCAGCACGCCCGGCTCGGCGGCCACCGCGGCGCGTACCGCGTCGCGCACGGCCGGGTCGGCGAGCGGGTCGGCCGTCGTACGGCCCTCCGCGAGCGCGAGCAGCGCGGGCCCGGTCAGCTCGTACGGCACCGGTCCGGCCAGGTCGAGCACGATGGTGTCGGCCTGCTCGTGCGCCGCGGCCCGCAGCGCCTGGTGCAGGGGTACGGCGACGGGGCGGGCCGCCGGGTCCCAGCGGGCCAGCGACTCGGTGGAGGTGAAGGCGGGCAGGGCCGTGCGCAGGCCGGCCTTCAGGGTGGGGACGGCCATGTCGCTGGTCTTCTCGTGACGCAGCCCGTTCTCGTCCTCCTCGGCCTCGCCGAGCACGGCCACCACGGGGACGAGCAGCCGGGCGCCCCTGAGCGCCTCCAGGACGGGGCCCTCGGCGCCGCGGTCCTCGGCCCAGGCGGCGAGCGCCGCGCTCAGCCGGGGGTCGGCGGAGCCGTCGTCGTCGGAGAAGCCGGAGTCGGGAATGTTCTTGTTCGCCACGGTCCCCGACCCTATCGGGGGGATGCTGCTGGGCTTGTGCGGGCCCGGAAACCTGCCCGTGACGCCTTTCACGGCTTTCTCAGAATTCCCTGACACACCTCTAACCTGCGCCTAACGGGCCGCACAGTCGGGGCACCCAGCATCGCGGGCATGGAGTCTTCCAGAGGCGCTCGAAGCCACCGCTCCCGTCCGTCCCGGCGGCGCCCCCTGCTGTACACCGCGCTCGCCTCCGTCGCGATCGCCGGCGGTACGGCCGCGGGGACGGTGTATGTGAAGGCGCAGGCCCATTCCGTCGGAGGCGCCCTGTCCTCGGCGGCGACACCGTCGGCCTCCCCGACGGCCCCGGCTTCGGCTTCGGCTTCGGCCTCTGGGGACTCCGAGGACGGGGAGGCATCGGTGGAATCCATGGCGGAGCCGACGGTGGACCGCGACGCCCTGCTGGCGGACGCCCTGCAGGCGGTGAGTGTGCCGGACACCGCGGCTGTTTCGGTGGCGGTGCTGGACCTGGATTCCGGTGAGAGCGCCGCCTACGGCGACGGGGCCTTCGACACCGCGAGCATCGTCAAGGTGGACATCCTGGCGGCGCTGCTCCTCCAGGCGCAGGACGCGGGCACGCATCTCACCGCGCAGGAGAAGGCGTACGCCACGGCGATGATCGAGAACAGCGACAACGCCTCCGCGTCGGCGCTGTGGGAGGACATCGGCGGGGCGGACGGGCTCGACGCGGCGAACAAGCGGTTCGGGCTGACGGGCACCGAGGGCGGCGACGGTGTGCTGTGGGGGCTGACCCAGACCACGGCCGCCGACCAGCTCACGCTGCTGAAGCAGGTGTTCGGGGACGACTCGGAGCTGAGCGAGGCCTCGCGGACGTATCTGCGGGGGCTGATGGGGCAGATAGCCGCCGACCAGCACTGGGGGGTGTCGGCGGCGGCCGACGGCTCCGGGTGGGCCCTGAAGAACGGGTGGCTCGCGCGCAGCACGACCGGCCTGTGGGACATCAACAGCATCGGGCGCGTCACCGTGGACGGTCACCACTGTCTTCTGGCCGTGCTGTCGAAGGGCAACGCGACGAAGGCACAGGGGATTTCGCTGGTCGAGGCGGCGGCGAAGGCGGCGGTGTCGGTGTTCACCGGCGACGGTGCGTCCGCCGCGGTGTCGTCCTCGGTGTCGTCCTCAGTGCCCGCGTCCTCGGCGAAGCAGAAGTAGCGGGGAGGCGGCTGGGGTCGGGGCCGCGGCCCGGCCGCCGGGGGCGGATGCCGGGGACGGGCCAGGCGACGGGTGCCGGGGACGGGCCAGGCAGAGGGTCAGTGACGGACCAGGCAGAAGGGGTGCCCGGCCGGGTCGGCGTAGACGCGCCAGCTCCGCCGGTCGCAGCCGCCGTCGAGCAGGGTCGCGCCGACGGCCAGCACCTCCTCCTGCGCCCGGTCCAGGTCCGCGACGCCGAAGTCCAGGTGGAACTGCTGAGGGCGGGCCGGATCCGGCCACCGCGGCGGCCGGTGATCCCGCACCCGCTGGAAGGCGAGGACGAGACCGGACGGCGTGTGCAGCGTCGCCCAGCCGTCGTCGAGGGTCCACCGCCGGTCGGGCCGGTCGACGGTGCCGCCGAGCAGGGACCGGTAGAACCCGGCCAGTTGCCCGGGGTCGGCGCAGTCCAGCACCACGCACTGCAGGTCGGCGATCATGTCCACCGGTCGTGGGGCTCGTGGCCGTCGTGGGAGCGCGGTCCGCGGCGACCACGCCACACGAGCACCGCCACGATCAGCAGCACACCACCGAAGCCGCCCGCGAGGGGGGCCGCCCAGCCGGCGGGACCGTCCTCCTCCTCGGCGGTGTCCGGGCCGGAGCCGAAGTACTCGTCACCGTACGAGGCGGCCCGCAGGCCCTCCGGCTCGATCCGGCCGGCCTGCGCGAGGGCGGCGGCCGGGTCGATGAAGCCGAAGCCCCGGGAGTCGTCGCGGCCGTCGGCCGGGGCGTTGCGGGCCGTGTCCTCCAGGAGCTTCTTGATCTGGGCGGGGGTCAGGCCGGGGTGGGCCGCCCTGATGAGCGCGACCGCGCCGGAGACGAAGGCGGAGGCGGCGCTGGTGCCCCAGCCCTCGTAGTACCTGTGGTCGGGGTCGGCGATGACGACATCGACGCCGGGAGCACTGACCGTGGCGTACCAGCGGCGGGTGGAGAAGGAGGCCCGGGTGCCGAACTTGTCCACGGCGGTGGCGGCGATCACACCCGGGTAGGCGGCCGGGTAGGAGATGTGGTCGCCCTTCTCGCCGCCGTTGCCGGCGGAGGCGACGACGACGGAGCCCTTCTTGAGGGCGTACTGGACGGCCTCGTCCTCGGCGGGTTCGGGATGCGCGGAGGCGGAGTCGTCGCCGAGGGAGAGGTTGATGACGTCGGCGCCCTGGTCGGCGGCCCAGCGGATGCCGTCGGCGAGGGCGTTGCCGCGGGTGCTGCGGGCCTTGGCGCGCGCCGGGTCGTCGTCCTCGAGGATCACCCGGATGGGGAGGATCTTCGCCTCGGGAGCGATGCCCATGACGCCGTCGGCGTTGCCGGTGCCGTGTCCGTGGCCGGCGATGATCCCGGCCATCGAGGTGCCGTGGTGGGCCCAGGCGGCGTCGCCGTCCTCGGCGCCGAAGCCGATCATGTCCTTGCCGGGGAGGACGTTGCCGACGAGGTCGGGGTGGTCGGCCTCGACGCCGGTGTCGAGGACGGCGACGGTGACGCCCGCGCCCTTCGTCGTCCGCCAGGCCTCCTCGGTACGCATGGCGTCCAGGGCCCACTGCTGGGCGCGGATGCCGTCGGCGTGCGCGGCGGTGGGCGGGACGAGGGCGACGGTGGCGGCGAGCAGGACACTCACGAGACCGGCCCTGCGGGTCCTGGCACGCGCGCGGCTCAGGGGACTCGTCCGGCCGGCGGTCAGCACCCGGCTGATCGGGCTCATCCCGTTGACCGGGCTCATGAAGGCTTCTCCGTGGGCGAGCTGACGGTCTTGCGCAGGCCGCGTTCGACACGGTCGGCGAGGCCCTGCGCCTCGTGGCCGAGGCCGGCCTGGGCCGGGGCGGTGGTGACACCGGACGCCATGGCCTTCGCGGCGGGCTGCGGGGCGTCCACGGTACGGCCGTCGGCCCAGCCGGAGACGGCGTAGACGACGACCGGGGCGTCGGTGAGGACCGACAGGGTCCAGGAGGCGCGCTGCTCGGTGCCGAACTCGGCGGCGGGGGTGTCCTTGGCGGCGTACGGGCGGGGCATCAGGTCGGTGCGGTCGTCGAGGCCCTCGTCCGTGAACCGTCTGCCGAGGGCGCTCATCGCGGCGGCGTCGCCCTTGGTGAAGAGGAGACCGACGGTGGTGACGTAGCTCTGGGTGGCGTCGGTGTAGGTGGCGCGCAGGAGCCGCCGGCAGCCGACCGGGGCGAGCGCCTTGCGCAGCAGGGGGTCGAAGGCGTCCTCGCAGCCGCTGTCCGGGGCGACGGCGATGCGCGTCCAGGTGCGGTCGGCGCCGCCGGGGCCGGCGCCCTGGCCCTCGACGGTCGGCGGGAACAGCTGGTCCACCGGAACGCTGTGCCACAGCCCGCCGGCCACGGCGAAACCGTCCCGTGTCCCGGTCCGCCCCGGCTCCCCGACGAGCCAACTCCCGGTCGCGGCACCGCCGATGAGTCCCAGACCGAGCACGACACACGCCGCCGCGGCGGCGATCCGAGGCCGCACCCGCACCCCGCGCGCCCGCGGTCGGGCCCGCTCGTCGAACCCCTCGGGCTCCCCGAACGACACGACGGGCCGCACGGAACCCGGGGCTCCGCCCGGCGTCACGGGCGCGTTCCAGGAGAGAGCGGGATCGGGGACACGGACGGCGGAGCCGGAGTCGCGTGGGGGGTGGGAGGGGTGAGGAGGCTCGGCGGCAGGCGGGTGCGATCGGTTGCCGGGGCTGTGCGGTGCGGAGGGCGGCCGCGGGCGGCTTCCGGCGGGAGCGGAGCCCGGCGGTGACTGCGGACGGCCTCCCGCGGGGGCGGCGGGGGCCGACGGGGGCCGCGTGCGGCGCGCGGGCCCGGCGGGGGCGTGCGGAGCGCCCCTGGGCGCGGGGGGCGCGGAAGGCGTACGGGATCCACTCACGGTGCCGGAGGCGCCCGGGGCCTCACGGGTGGGACGCGGCGGGAAGCCGGGCCGGGCGGGCGTGGCCGGCTCGTCACTCGCGCGGCCTCCGGACCGCGCGGGAGGCGTGGCGGAGCCGGGGCGACGATCGGGAGCGGAGTCGGGGTGAACGCCGGCCGGCGAGGCGGACGTGCCGGAAGCCGAGCGGGGGTCCGGGCGCACACCGGACGACCGGCCCGACGAGGCGGAACCGGGGCGTCCGAAGGACGCGGCCCCGGGACGAGCACCCGCCCGCGCATCCGACGTCCCGGAACCCGGTCCGGAGTCCGGCCGCTGCGCCCCCTCCGCGGCAGCCGGCCCGGCCGCCTGCCGGCCGGCAGACCCGCCGCCAGACGCACCCGCACGCCCCAAGGACCCGGCGGACGCGGACCCCGGACGAGCACCCGCCCGCCCGGCCGGCGTCCCGGGACCCGGGCCGGAGTCCGACTGCGTCGGCGCCGGGTCCGCGGGGATCGGGCGGAGGCGGAACGTCGTCTCCGACGCGGTCTCGGCGGGTGCGGAGGTACGGCGGGGCGGTACCGGAGGCCGATGGCTCGGCCGGGGGGGTATGGGGTCCGAAGCCGGAGCCCCTGAGCTGGATCGAGAGGGCTGGTGTCCCGCCGCGGCCGGGCCCGCGCTGGGCCGGGGCGGTACGCGTCCCGGCGCGGCCGGGCCGGGAGTCGGCTGCGGAGGAACGAAGCCCGGCGCGGGCGTCGCGGCGTCCGGCCGGGGCGGCACGTGGTCCGGCGCGGACGGGCCGCCGCCCGGTCGCGGAGGCATGGCACCCGACACCGTCGGGCCGCTCCCCGGCGGGGGCGGCGGCACAGGGCCGGGTGCCGTCGGCCCGGCGCCCGGACGCGCAGACCCGAAGCCCGGCGCGGACGGCTCCGCATCAGGCCTCGCAGCCCTGGAACCCGGCGCGAACGACCCGCCGTTCGGCCTGGAAGGCGGGAAACCCGGCACGGACGGCCCGGCCTCCGGCCTCGGAGACAGCGAAGCGCCCGGCCGCGGCGGCAGCGCGTCGGGCCCGGACGACCCGCCGTCCGGGCGCGGCGGCGGGGAACCCGGCGCAGACGGTCCGCGGCCCGGCGGGGGCGCGGATCCGGGTGCGAACCATCCGGCGTCCGGCCGCGCAGGCGCGGGAGCACGCGTCACCGGCCCCGCACCCGGCTGCGGCGGCGTCGCGCCCCGCTCGGAGGTGGTGCCGCTCTCTCGGCGTATCCCGTGGCCGGTCGACGGCGGGGTGTCCGGGAAGCGGGCCGACGCCCTGGGCGGGGGCGGCGCGGAGGAGTCGCCGTCGGTCGCGAAGAACGGTGTCCGCACGTGCGGGAGACGAGGGCCGGTGTGCTGCGTGGAGGACATGCGGCGGGCCCCGTCGGCGTCGGTGTCGCTCTCAACGTCACGGCGAACCGACGAGCCTGCCCCGGCGACGGAACCAGAAGGGGAACGAGAGCCGGTACCGGGACCGCTGCCCCGCACCGGCACCGGCCCGAACCCGGCGGCCGCCTCACCCGACGCCGCAGCGGACCCGTCGGCAGGCGCCGGAGCCCGCCCGGACATGCCTTGGTCCGCCGGCACCGGACCGCTCCCCGCGAACCCCCGGTCCACTTGCATCCGTCCGGCCCCGGAGTCGTCCGCACGCGCCGGCCCGGAACCGCTCTCCGGGACACCCCCGTGCGTCCCTGCCGAGCCGCTCTCCGCGTCCCCCGCCGCCGGCGGTCCCGGTGGGCGTGGGGGGACGGGGGCGCGCCGCGCTTCCGTGCTCATGCACCCCCCGTTTCCTCGTGCCCGGGCCGTCTCCTCGTACGCGGGCCGGTTGTCACCGTCGACCGGGCCCGGCGTGGACTCGGCCGTCCGGGCAGGCATACCCGCACAGGCGGACCGGCATCCCGGCGCGGGCGTGTGGCCGGGGACGGCACGGTCCTCCGTGCGTGCGCGTCACTCTACGGGTTGTCGCCCGGTGAACGGGAACCAGTCCGCGACCCCGGGGCATCTGCCCGGAACGTCCCCCTACCCTGCGGTAATCCTGTCTGGCAGTCTTCGTTCATGACTGCGCGCGCCGCCGACCGGGCCCGTTACGACCGGGCCACCGCCCATCTCGACGCCCCCCTCGCGATCGTGGACCTGGACGCCTTCGACGCGAACGCGGACGATCTCGTCCGCCGGGCCGGCGGCAAGCCGGTCCGGGTCGCCAGCAAGTCCGTACGCTGCCGGACCCTGCTCGAACGCGTGCTGGCGAAGGACGGTTTCGCGGGCGTCATGTCCTTCACTCTCGCCGAGTCCCTGTGGCTGGCGCGGAGCGGCTTCGACGACGTCCTGCTCGCCTATCCCTCCGCCGACCGTGCCGGGTTCGCCGAACTGGCCGCCGACCCCAAGCTCGCCGCCGCCGTGACCGTCATGGTCGACGACCCCGCGCAGCTCGGCCTCATCGACGGAGCACGCGACGGCGGACGTGAAGTCATCCGTGTCTGCCTGGAGTTGGACACCTCGCTCAAACTCCTCGGCGGCCGGGTGCGCGTCGGCGCCCGGCGCTCGCCGCTGCACTCCCCCGCCCAGGTCGCCGACATGGCCCGTGCCGTGGCCCGGCGGCCGGGGTTCAAGGTCGTGGGGATCATGGCGTACGAGGGGCACATCGCCGGTGTCGGTGACGCCGTCGCCGGACGGCCGCTGCGCTCGCGCGCGGTCCGGCTGATGCAGGCCGCGGCCCGCCGGGAACTGGCCGAACGGCGGGCCGCGGTGGTGCGCGCGGTGCGGACCGTGGTGCCGGACCTGGAGTTCGTCAACGGCGGCGGCACGGGCAGTGTGCAGCACACCGCCGCGGAGGACTCGGTCACCGAGATCGGTGCCGGGTCGGGACTGTACGTACCGCGGCTGTTCGACAACTACACGTCGTTCAGCGGGCGTCCGGCCGCCCTGTTCGCCCAGCCCGTCGTGCGGCGGCCGGGAGTCGGGGTCGTGACCGTCCTCGGCGGGGGGTATCCCGCCTCCGGTGCGCCCGGTCGCGACCGGCTGCCGGTGCCCTGCCTGCCGGAGGGGCTGGCGTACGACCCGCAGGAGGGACCCGGCGAGGTGCAGACCCCGCTGCTCGGCTCCCCCGCCGACGACCTCCTGCTCGGTGACAAGGTGTGGTTCCGGCACGCCAAGGCCGGGGAGTTGTGCGAGCGGTTCGACGTGCTGCACCTGATCGAGGGGGACGCGGTGACGGCGACCGTCCCCACGTATCGCGGGGAAGGCCACACCTTCCTCTAGCGCTCCCCGCGCCCTTCCCCCGCCGGCCTGTCAGTTCGACGGGCCGAGGCCGCTGCCCACGCCGCCGCCCCCGTCCGTGTCGTCGACCGACCGGATCCCCTCGGTGATCCGGTCCATGTCGGCGAGCGGCGGCCCGTCCGGGCCGGCGTCGAAGACGAACCGTACGAGCACCGGGGACTCGCTGCCCACGCTGGACGGGAAGACCAGGGACTGGACGTAGCCGCCGGGGCCCTCGGCCGTCCGCACCCGCCAGCGCACGAAGTACCCGGCGCGTCCGGCCACCGCGACCGGCCCGGACGTGACGCGGTGGTGCGACTCGATGCCGCCGTAGGGGCGCCGGTCGAGGGGGTCGCGGTCGTAGGCCGCGTCGGCCGCCTCCGGGATGTCCGCGTTGGCGAGGATCTCGGGGGACCGCTCGTCGTTCCCGGTGACCGTCCGGGAGAGGACCAGGCCGTGGCGGCAGGTGCCGACGCCGGCCGGGCAGTCGTAGGTCCCGTCGTCCGTCGTCATGACGACGTCGTCCTGCGTGACGTGCTCCGGGCTGGTCCAGCCGTCGGGCAACGGCAGGGTGATGCCGTTGAGCTGGTCGACCACGACGGCCGGGTCGCCGGCGGGCGGCGTAGCGGTGGTCGGCGCCGGGGCGGGCTGCTCGCTCGCCGGTGCGGAGGCGGGGGGCACCGGCGCCGGCGCGGTGTTCGCGTCCGGCCCGCCGCCGTCGTCCTCGGCGAGGACGAACGCGCCCGTGACGATCGCGGCGACGAGGACGGCCCCGGCGGTGCCCAGGGCGACGGCCTTGGCCCGTCCCGAGGCACCGTCGGCGGCCGGCGGCCCCGGGGTCCGCGGGGCACGCCGGTGGTCGGTCCACATGGCCCCGTCCCACCAGCGCTCCAGATGCGCGGCGGAGGGGTCGGGGTACCAGCCGGGCGGAGGCGTCATGCTCATCCCGGCACTGTAGGACGGCGCCTACAGCGGGGTGACGTACGCCCCCGAGATGCCGCCGTCCACCAGGAAGTCGGTGGCGTTCACGAAGGAGGAGTCGTCGCTGGCCAGGAAGGCCACGGCGGCGGCGATCTCCTCGGCCTCGGCGAACCGGCCGACGGGGATGTGCACGAGCCGGCGGGCGGCCCGCTCGGGGTCCTTCGCGAACAGCTCCTGCAGCAGGGGGGTGTTGACCGGTCCCGGGCACAGCGCGTTGACCCGGATGCCCTCCCGCGCGAACTGCACGCCCAGTTCACGGGACATGGCGAGGACACCGCCCTTGGAGGCCGTGTACGAGATCTGCGAGGTCGCCGCGCCCATCCGGGCCACGAAGGACGCGGTGTTGATGATCGAGCCCTTGCCCTGGCGCCGCATGTAGGGGATGGCGGCCTTGCAGCACAGGTAGACGGAGGTCAGGTTGACCTCCTGGACGCGCTTCCAGGCCTCCAGGCCGGTCTCCAGGATGGAGTCGTCGTCGGGCGGGGAGATGCCCGCGTTGTTGAAGGCGATGTCGACGCTGCCGTAGGTGTCGTACGCGGTCCTGAAGAGCGCCTCGACCTGCTCGGGGTCGGTGACGTCGACCTTCACGAACGTCCCGCCGACCTCCTCGGCGGCCGCCTTGCCGCGCGTCTCGTCGACGTCGCCGAGGACGACGTGCGCGCCCTCGGAGGCGAGCCGGCGCGCGGTGGCGAGGCCGATGCCGCTGCCGGCTCCGGTGATGACGGCGGTACGGCCGGCCAGGCGGCGGCAGATGATCTCGTCGGTCGATGCGGTCACTGTGCGGGGCCCTCCGTGCTGATGAAGACGTTCTTGGTCTCGGTGAAGGCGGTCAGGGCGTCCGGGCCCAGTTCGCGACCGATGCCGGACTGCTTGTAGCCGCCGAAGGGCGTCCAGTAGCGGACGCTGGAATGGGAGTTGACGGACAGGTTGCCCGCCCGGACCGCCTGGGAGACCCGCAGGGCGCGGCCGACGTCCCGGGTCCAGATGGAGCCGGAGAGGCCGTAGTCGGTGGCGTTGGCCAGGGCCACGGCCTCCGCCTCGTCCTCGAAGGGCAGGACGACGGCGACCGGGCCGAAGACCTCCTCGACGGCCACGCGCGCGCGTGCGTCGACGCCGGTCAGGACGGTGGGCGGGAACCAGAAGCCGGGGCCTTCGGGGGCCTTGCCGCGGATGCCGGGGGCGTCCGCGTCGACGTGGGAACGGACGCGGTCCAGCTGGACCCTGGAGATCAGGGGGCCCATCTGCGTCTGCTCGTCGGCCGGGTCGCCGACGCGGACCGACTCGATGCCCGGAGCCAGCAGATCGAGGAAGCGGTCGTACGCGGAGCGCTGGACGAGGATGCGGGTGCGGGCGCAGCAGTCCTGGCCGGCGTTGTCGAGGAAGGCCATGGGGGCAGCCCTCGCCGCGGCTTCGAGGTCGGCGTCGGCGAAGACGATGTTGGGGCTCTTGCCGCCGAGTTCGAGGGTGACGCGCTTGAGGAGGGCAGAGCCCTTCGCCAGCACCTGCTTGCCCACGGCCGTCGACCCGGTGAAGACGATCTTCGCGACGCCCGGATGCCCGACGAGCGCGTCGCCCGCGACGGGGCCGTGCCCGGGCAACACCTGGAACAGGCCTTCGGGCAGGCCCGCTTCGAGGGCGAGTTCGGCCAGGCGCAGGGCGGTCAGCGGGGTCGTCTCGGCTGGTTTGAGGAGCACCGCGTTGCCCGCGGCGAGCGCCGGGGCGGTGCCCCAGGCCGCGATCGGCATCGGGAAGTTCCAGGGGGCGATGACGCCGACGACACCCAGCGGTTCGAGGATCGTGACGTCGAGGCCGCCGGGCACCGGGATCTGGCGTCCGGTCAGCCGTTCCACTCCGCCGGCGGCGTAGTCGAGGAGGTCGCGCACGTTGCCCGCTTCCCAGCGGGCGTTGCCGATGGTGTGCCCGGCCTCCCGGACCTCCAGCCCGGCGAGTTCTCCGACGTGTTCGTCGACCTTCGCCGCGAACCGGCGCAGCAGCCGCGCCCGGTCGCCGGGCGCGAGGGCGGCCCATCGGGACTGTGCCCCCGTGGCGCGTACGACAGCGGCGTCCACGTCGGCGGCGGTCGCGGCCGGGACGGTGGCGATCACCTCCTCGGTGGCCGGGTTCAGTACCTGGAGTTCGGGCTGCTGGGACAAGAATCGACCTCTCACAGGCGTTCGAAGGAGCGGCGCAGCTCCCAGTCGGTCACGGCGGCGTCGAAGGCGTCCAGTTCGACGCGAGCCATGTTGCGGTAGTGCGCGACGACCTCGTCACCGAAGGCGGCCCGGGCGATCGGGCTGTTCTCCCAGAGCTCGGCGGCCTCGCGGAGCGTGGTGGGGACGTGCGCGTAGCCGCCGGTGTACGCGTTGCCCGTGCAGGCCTGCGGCAGCTCCAGCTTCTGCTCGATGCCGTGCAGGCCCGCCGCCACCAGGCCGGCCACCGCGAGGTGCGGGTTCACGTCACCGCCGGGCAGCCGGTTCTCGAAGCGCAGGGAGCGGCCGTGGCCGACGACGCGGAGCGCGCAGGTGCGGTTGTCCTGGCCCCAGGCGACGGCGGTCGGGGCGAAGGAGCCCGGCTGGAACCGCTTGTAGGAGTTGATGTTGGGGGCGTAGAGCAGGGAGAAGTCGCGCAGGGCGGCCAGCTGTCCGGCGAGGAAGTACCGCATGACGTCGGACATGCCGCCCTCGTCGTCCGCGGAACCGGCCATGGCGTTGTCGCCGGCCGCGTCCGTGAGCGAGAGGTGGATGTGGCAGGAGTTGCCCTCGCGTTCGTTGTACTTGGCCATGAAGGTGAGCGACACGCCCTCCTGGGCGGCGATCTCCTTGGCGCCGGTCTTGTAGACGGCGTGCTGGTCGCAGGTGACCAGGGCCTCGTCGTAGCGGAAGACGATCTCGTGCTGGCCGGGGTTGCACTCGCCCTTGGCGGACTCGACGGTGAGGCCGGCGGCGGCCATCTCGTTGCGGATGCGGCGCAGCAGCGGCTCGATGCGGCCGGTGCCGAGCACGGAGTAGTCGACGTTGTACTGGTTGACCGGGGTCAGGCCCCGGTAGCCGGCGTCCCAGGCCTGCTCGTAGCTGTCCTTGAAGACGATGAACTCCAGCTCGGTGCCGACCTGGGCGGTGAAGCCGTGCTCGGCGAGGCGCTCCAGCTGGCGGCGCAGGATCTGGCGGGGGGCGGCGACGACCGGCGAGCCGTCGCTCCAGGCGAGGTCGGCGATCAGCATCGCGGTCCCGGCGTTCCAGGGGACGCGGCGCAGGGTGGAGAGGTCCGGGTGCATGGCGAAGTCGCCGTAGCCCCGCTCCCAGGAGGACATGGCGTACCCGTCGACGGTGTTCATCTCGGTGTCGACGGCGAGGAGGTAGTTGCAGCCCTCGGTGCCGTGGTGGAGGACCTCGTCGAGGAAGAAGCGGGCGGCGAACCGCTTGCCCTGGAGCCGCCCTTGCATGTCGGGGAAGGCCAGGACGACAGTGTCGATCTCACCGCCGGCGACGAGGGCGTGCAGCTCCTCGACGCCGAGCGGGGGTGTGCGGTCTGCCACGGGAAAGCCTCCTTCGGCTTCTACGGTCAGCCGGAAGCCATAAGGTATTTCGGAGAACCATTGCTTGGGAAGGGGGCGCGGCCACATGTCGCTGGAGGCTGACGGCGGCCGGGACGACCGGCTGACGCCGGTGCTGCGGCCGGTGCGGGCGGGCAACGGCTTCGAGGAGGCGCTGGAGCAGATCCTCCAGGTCGTCCGGCTCGGCCTGGTGCCGGGCGGGGAGCGGCTGCCCGCGGAGCGGGAACTGGCGGAGCGGCTCGGGATCAGCCGGGTGACGCTGCGCGAGGTGCTGAAGGTGCTCCAGGACCAGGGGCTGGTGGAGTCGCGGCGCGGGCGGTACGGCGGAACGTTCGTCCTGCCGCGCACGGACGCGGGTGGCGAGGAGGAGCTGCGGCGGCGGATCTCCGCGGTCGACATCGAGGACGTCCTGCGCTTCCGGGAGGTGCTGGAGGTGGGCGCGGCGGGGCTGTGCGCGACGTACGGGCTGTCGGCTGAGCAAGGGGACCGGCTGCGGGAGGCCCTGGCCGCCACCCGGGACGCCCCGCTGTCCGAGTACCGCCGCCTGGACACCCTGCTCCACCTCACCCTCGCCGAGCTGTGCGGCTCGCCGAGCCTGACCGCGCGGTACGCGGCGGTACGGGCCTCGGTGAACGACCTGCTCGACTGCATCCCGCTCCTGGTGCGCAACCTGGAGCACTCCCAGCGCCAGCACACCGCGCTGGTCGAGGCGGTCCTGGACGGCGACGCGGACGGGGCGCGGGAGATGATGCGGGAGCACTGCGCCGGGACGGCGGCGCTGCTGCGGGGCTTCCTGGCATGAGGCAGCGGCAGCGGCAGCCGGGATCGGAAAGGTATGACGACAGTCCATTGAGGGCGGGCGCGGAGGGGCACATGTCGGACAGGCCGTTGATCGGTGTCAGTACGTATCTGGAGGCCGGGACGCGCTGGCGCGTGTGGGAGCTGGAGGCGGCACTGCTGCCCGCCGGATATCCCCGGCTCGTGCAGCGGGCGGGCGGTCTGGCCGCGATGCTGCCGCCGGACGCGCCGGAGCACGCCGCCGCCGCCGTCGCCCGCCTCGACGGCCTGGTGATCGCGGGCGGCCCGGACGTCGACCCGGTCCGCTACGGTGCCGAGCGCCACCCGCGCACCGGACCGCCCGCCCGCGCCCGGGACGCGTGGGAACTCGCCCTCGTCGGCGCGGCGCTCGCCGCCGGGGTGCCGCTGCTGGGCATCTGCCGGGGCATGCAGCTGCTGAACGTCGCCCTCGGTGGCACGCTCGTCCAGCACATCGACGGGCACGCGGAGGTGCCGGGCGTCTTCGGCCGGCATCCGGTGAAGCCCGTGCCGGGCACGTCGTACGCCGACGCGGTCCCGGAGGAGACCTCGGTGCCCACCTACCACCACCAGGCCGTGGACCGGCTGGGCGCGGGGCTGATCGCGTCGGCGCACGCGGCGGACGGGACGGTGGAGGCCGTGGAGCTGCCTGGTCCCCCGTGGGTGATGGGCGTGCAGTGGCATCCGGAGATGGGCGAGGACCTGCGGGTGATGCGCGCGCTGGTCGACGCGGCGCGGGGGGCGTGAGGGGTTCTTTCGCCCCCGCCGCCCCTTCCCTTCCCTGCCCGTCCTTCTGGGGCTCCGCCCCAGACCCCGCTCCTCAGACCCCGCTCCTCAGGCGCCGGAGGGGCTGGATCCAGCCGGGTCTGGGGCGCAGCCCCAGAGGGACGGGAAACATCCCCGCGGCCACTACCCCCGCGTCAGCGACAGCAGATCCCTCGCCGGCCCCACCGGACGGTGGCCCGTGGGCCAGACCGCTCTCAGGTCGCGGGCCAGGGCGACGCCGTCCACCGGCACCCGCACCAGGCGCCGCATCGCCAGCTCCTCCCCCACCGCCAGTTCGCTCAGCACCGCCGGTCCCGCCCCGCTGACCGCCGCCGCCTTCACGGCCGTGGTGGACGACAGTTCGATCAGCGGCCGTGCCAGTCCGCCGAGCGCCACGTCCAGGACCTGCCGCGTCCCCGACCCCTCCTCCCGCAGGATCAACGGTGTCACCGCCAGCTCCGACGCCTCCAGGGAACGGCGACGGCGGGCCCAGGGGTGACCGGGTGCCGTCACCACGATGAGGTGGTCGTGGGCGATGACCACGGAGTCCAGACCCGTCGGCACGGTGAGCCCCTCCACGAAACCGAGGTCCGCCTCGTCGGCCAGCAGCCGTTCCGCCACCACCGTCGAGTTGCCCGCGAGCAGCGACACCGCGGTGCCCGGCCGCTGGGCGCGCAGCGCGAGCAGCCAGCCCGGCAGCAGGTACTCGGCGATCGTCATGCTCGCCGCCACCCGGAGCCGGGAGTCCCGCCGGTCCCGCAGGGCCTGCGCACCCGCGTCGAAGGCCTCCGCCGCCTCGACGATCCGCCGCGCCCAGTCCGTGACCAGCGCGCCGGCGTCCGTCAGGCGCGAGCCACGCGGTGAACGGTCCACCAGCGCCACCCCCAGCTGGCGTTCCATGGACCGGATCCGGCTGCTGGCCGCGGGCTGTGTGATCCCCATCTCGCGCGCCGCCCCGCCGAGGCTTCCGAGCCGCGCCACCGCCAGCAGCAGCTCCAGCGCCCCGAGATCGGGCACCCGGTGCGCCAGCGGCCCGCCGCCCCCCGCCTGGCCCTGGCTGTGCCCCTGCCCCTGTCCCCGCCCCTCCGCGCCGCTCATAAGGACAGCTTATGCCCTCATAGCTCCGTCCTCCCTGGTCGCCGCCCTCCGCCGACGAGACCGTGGACCCATGCTCACCGCGGCCCAGCCCCTCCCCCGTGCCACCGCGCACCCGCCTCACCCGCGCGCCGTCGCCGTCCGTCACCTCGGACCGAACTGGTACGCCACCGTCATGGGCACCGCCGTCGTCGCCACCGCCGGGGCCGCGCTGCCCCCGCGCGTCCCGGGTCTGCGGACCGTCTGCGCCTGCGTCTGGGTCCTGTCCCTGGTGCTGCTCCTCGTCCTGCTCTGCGCCCGCGCCCTGCACTGGAGGCACCACCGCGACCAGGCCCGCGCCCACCTCCTCGACCCGGCCGTCGCGCCCTTCTACGGCTGCCTCTCGATGGCCCTGCTGGCCGTCGGCGGCGGGGCCGTCACCGTCGGCCGGGACTGGATCGGCACCGAAGCGGCGGTCGCGCTCGACGCCGTGCTGTTCGGCGCGGGTACGGCCGTGGGGCTCGGGGCCGCCGTCGCCGTGCCGTACCTGATGGCCGTACGCCATCGCGTCGAGCCCGGACAGGCCACGCCCGTCTGGCTGCTGCCGGTCGTCGCGCCCATGGTGTCCGCCGCGCTCGGGCCGCTCCTGGTGCCGCATCTGCCGCCCGGGCAGGCGCGGGCGACCCTGCTTCTCGCCTGCTTCGCGCTGTTCGGGCTGAGTCTGTCGGCGACCCTGCTGATGCTGCCGGTGGTCTTCGGACGGCTGGTCACCGGCGGGCCGCTCCCGCTCGCCCTCACCCCGACCCTGTTCCTGGTCCTCGGTCCGCTGGGCCAGTCCACCACCGCCGTCGGCGCGTTCGCGGACGTGGCGCCGGGGGTCCTGCCGGCCCCCTACAGCCAGGGCTTCGGCGTCCTCGCCGTCCTCTACGGCGTGCCCGTCATGGGGTTCGCGCTGCTGTGGCTCGGTCTCGCCACCGCCCACGTCGTACGGGCCCGCCGGCACGGCATGCGCTTCGCGATGACCTGGTGGGCGTTCACCTTCCCGGTCGGCACCTGCGTCACCGGCGCCGCGTCGCTGGCCCGGCACACCGGGCTGCTCGCCTACGACTGGCCGGCGGTCGGGCTGTACGTCGTCCTGGTCGCCGCCTGGGGCACCGCCGCCGTGCACACCGTGCGCGGTCTGGTCAGCGGCGAGCTGCTCGCAGCGCCGCGCCCAGCACCCGCGGCGCCTCGGCCAGCGACGGTCCGTACCACGTCAGGTGCCGTCCGCTGACCAGCGCGCTCGGTACTCCGGGGAAGGCCTCCGGGCCGTCGTCGGCCGTGAAGCGGTACGGCTCGTCCGGGAGGACCACCAGGTCGGGGGCGCTCGCACGGAGTTCCCCGACCGGGATGCGCGGATAGCGCTCGGGGTGGCCGGCGTACACGTGGCCGACGCCCAGGCGGGCCAGCACGTCGCCCGCGAAGGTGTCCCGGCCCAGGACCGTCCACGGCCGTCGCCAGACCGGGACGACCGCCGTCCTGCGGTGTTCGGGCCGCCGCAGCGCCGACCAGGCCCGCTCGGCCTCGTCCAGCCATCGCGGCCGGGCCGCCGCCCCGCACGCCTCGGTCACCCGGGCCAGTTCCCGGAAGGCCTGCGGCACGTCGCGCACCTCGGTCACCAGCACCTCGACGCCCGCCTCGCGCAGGGCCGCCAGGTCGGGGGCGCGGTTCTCCTCCTCGTTGGCGATCACCAGGTCCGGGGCGAGGGCGACGATCCGGTCGAGCCGCGGGTTCTTGGTGCCGCCGACACGGGGGACGTCGAGGTCCGCGGGGTGCGTGCACCAGTCCGTCGCGCCGACGAGGGCGCCGGGGGTCGTCGCGGCCACGGCCTCGGTGAGGGAGGGGACGAGCGAGACGACGCGCACGGGCGTCACGGGCGGGGCCGGTCCCGGACCGCCTCGATGTGTTCGGCCACCGCGACGACGATCACCCGGGTGTCGGCCACCGTCGCCCGCCACCGGTGGCGCACGCCGCCGGTGAGGTACAGGGTGTCGCCACGGCCCAGCCGGTAGGCGCGGCCCTCCGCCTCGATCTCCACGGCGCCGTCGGCGACGTACATCAACTGGTCGTTGCGGTACTGGAATTCACGGCCCGCGTCGTGGTCGCCGGTGAACTCCGAGGCGTGCATCTGGTGATGGCCGCGCACCAGGGAGCGCACCTGGGGGTCGTCCGCCGGGTCGGCCGCGGCGGTGTGCTCGACGCCCTCCGCGCGGACCACGTCCACGCTGCACGCCGGGTCGGCGGCGGCGAGGAGCTCCACGGCGGTGGTGCGCAGCGCGTCGGCGACCTTCTCCAGCGAGCTTCTGCTGGGCCGCGCGCGTTCGTTCTCGATCTGGCTCAGGAAGGGGACCGACAGGCCGCTGCGTTCGGCCACGACGGCGAGGGTGAGCTCCAGTGCCCGGCGCCGGCGGCGCACGGCCGCGCCCACCCGAAGTGGCTGTTCTTTGTGGTCGCCCATCGCTCCGGCTCCCTCCTCGGCTCGTCGGTCCGTCCTGATGCCTTGTCTGCACCCTACGCATGTTCGGCAAACCGTTTCACGCGGCCGTCACATCGATGTCACGCGGTGTGCGGCCGGACCTCACAGTTCGCGCCAGCGCGACGGCTCCGGATCCGCCGGGCGCAGGTACGGACCGCTGTGGTGGCGCGGTGTCGCGGGGGTGCGTCCCCCGGCTGTTCCCGGAGTACGGCGAAGCTCGGGCTGGGGCGTCGCTGTATGTGGTTGGCCGAATCCTTACGGTGAGTCCTCGCGGTGAATTCCTCTCGTGAGCCGGGCACATGACCCGGGGACGGGCCCCGCCCCACGCTGTCAGGACGTGTGGGAAGGCCCGCCCCCGGGCGGTGTCGGCGCAGCGGCTACTGCGGTGTCATCCGGCCGGCCACGTCCGGGTGCTCCTTCAGCCAGGCGGCGACCGCCTCCTCCTCGTTCCCCTGTCCGCGCTTGTTGATCTCGGCCTCCAGGGTGCCGAGTTCGTCCTCGCTCATCCTGAAGTTCTTGATCCACTTGGTGAGCTGCGGGTACTGCCCGGGGAACTTCTCGTTGGCGATCGTGCGGATCGTGTTGCCCTCGCCGAAGAGCTTCTTGCCGTCCTTCAGCTTGGTCAGGCGGTACTGGCTGTACGCCCAGTGCGGCGACCACAGGACGACCGCGACGGGCTCCTTCTTGGCGTAGGCGCGCTTGAGCTCGGCCAGCATCGCCGGCGTGGAGCCGTCGACGACCTCGTACTCCTTGTCCAGGCCGTAGCCGGGCAGGACCTTCGTCTTGAGCAGGTCCATCTCGCCGGTGCCCGGCTCGATGCCGATGATCTTCCCGTCGAAGAGATCGGCCCTGCCCTTGAGGTCCTCGTAGGACTTCACGTCCTTGACGTACGAGGGCACGGCGATCTCCAGCGAGGTCGGTTCGTACCAGGTGCCCAGGTCCGCGAGTCTGTCCTTGCTCTTGTCCCAGTAGTTCTTCTGCGCGTACGGCAGCCAGGCGTCGAAGTTGAGGTCGAGGTCCCCGGAGGCGAGACCGGTGTAGACCGGGCCGACGTCCATCTGCTTGAGGTTCAGCTTGTAGCCGCGCCGCTCCAGGACGTTCTTCCACAGGTAGGTGACGGCGATGTCCTCGTCCCAGGGGAACCAGGCCACGTCGATGGGCCGCTTCGCCTCGGCGGGGACCGCTGCGGAGCCGCCCGGGACGGGGGCCAGCTTGTCGACGACGTCCGGGTGCTGCTTCAGCCAGGCACGCACGGCGTCCTGCTGCCTGCCCTTGGCCGCCTTGTTGATCTCGGCTTCCAGGCTGGTGAGCTGCTTCTCGTCCATGGTGAAGTTCTTCAGCCACTCACCGACGACCGGGTTCTCGGCCGCGAAGCCCTTGCGGGCCACCGTGTGCACGCCGTCGCCCTTGCCCCAGGCACCCTTGGGGTCCTTCAGCTTCTTCAGGTCGTAGTCGCTGTACGCCCAGTGCGGCGACCAGAGCGTGACGACGATCGGCTGCTTGTGGCTGTAGGCGCGCTTGAGCTCGGCCAGCATCGCGGGCGTGGAGCTGTCGACGACCTTGTACTCCTTGTCGAGGCCGTACTCCTTGAGGACCTTGCTCTTGAGCAGGCCCGTCATGCCGGCGCTGGACTCGATGCCGGTGATCTTCCCGCCGAAGCCGGCGGCCTTGCCCTTGAGGTCCTCCAGGGAGTCGACGCCCTTCACGTACGAGGGCACGCTCAGCTCAAGGGAGGTCTGGCCGTACCAGGCCCCCAGGTCCTCCAGCTGGGCGCCGTACTTCTTCCAGTACTGCTCGTGGGTGGTCGGCAGCCACGCGTCGGTCTGGAAGTCGACGCTGCCCTGGGCGAGGGAGGTGTAGAGCGGCCCGGCATCGAACTGCCTGGTGTCCACCTGGAAGCCCCGTTCCTCGAGGATCTCCTTCCACAGGTAGGTGGAGGCGACGCCCTCGTCCCAGGGGATGTAGCCGATGCTGATCTTCTTGCCCTGGCCGACGTCCTTGCCGTCGGCGGTGGCGGTGGTGCCGTCCGTGGAGCCGCCGAAGACGCCCATGCCGCCCGCGACCAGGGCGAGGACCACCACACCGATCACGGCGACCTGCGGCCGGGGCCGGTAGGACCAGACCTTCACTCCCTGGCCGGCGCGGGCCTTGGCGGCGGCGCGGCGGCCCAGCGGGGAGACATGGACGCCCAGGGCGCTGGTCATCCGGTCGAGGTAGATCGCCAGGATCACGATGGCGACGCCGGCCTCGGAGCCGAGTCCGACGTTGAGCTGTCCGATGGCCTCGTTGACGTCGCCGCCGAGGCCGCCGGTGCCGACCATGCCGGCGATCGCGGCCATGGACAGGCCGAGCATGATGACCTGGTTGACGCCGGCCATGACGGTGGGCAGCGCCAGCGGCAGCTGGACGCGCAGCAAGGTGTTGCGGGGTGTGGTGCCGAACGCCTCGGCGGCCTCGACCAGTTCCTTGTCGACCTGGCGGATGCCCAGCTCGGTCATGCGCACACCGGGGGCCAGCGCGAAGATCAGGGTGGCGACGATGCCCGCGGAGGCGCCGGTGCCGAAGAACAGGATCGCCGGGATGAGGTAGATCATCGCGGGGAGCGTCTGCATGAAGTCCAGCACCGGCCGGACCAGTCCGCTGACCCGGTCGGAGCGCGCCGCCCAGATGCCCACCGGCACGGAGATCACCAGCGCGATGAGCGTGGCGACGAGGACCAGCGACAGCGTCACCATCGCGTTGTCCCACAGTTCGAGGGAGTCGATGAAGGCGAAGCCCGCGAAGGTGAGGACACCGGCCAGCGTGCCGCGCAGCCAGAACGCGAGCACGGCGAAGATGCCCGCGAGCAGCAGGGGTTCGGGCGCCTGGAGGACGGTCTCGATGCCGTCGTAGGTGCCGGTGAAGACGGTCTTGAGGAAGTCGAAGAGCCAGGCCATGTGGCCCAGCAGCCAGTCGACGGCGTCGTTGACCCAGTCGCCGAGCGGAATCCTAGGCACGGGACATCACCTTGCCCTCACCCTTGTCCCGCGGGGAGTCGCAGGCCACGGGTGCGCCCCACTCGTCGCCGAGGAACCCGACGAGGCGTTGTCTCGGTACCACGCCGACGGGTGCGCCCTTCGCGTCGAGGACCGTCACGGGGTGCGTCAGGCGGGCGCTGATCGCGCACAGTTCGGCGAACGGCGTGTCCGGCGTCGCGGTCTCGCAGCCGCACCGGCCCTCGTCGCCGCGCACGTCCGTGTCCATCACGGCGGACGCGGTCAGCACGCGGGAGCGGTCGACGTCCTGGATGAAGGAGGCGACGTAGTCGTTCGCGGGGCGGACGAGGATGTCCTCGGCCGTGCCGTTCTGGACGATGCGGCCGTCGCGCATGACGGCGATGCGGTCGCCCAGGCGCATGGCCTCGTTGAGGTCGTGGGTGATGAAGACGATCGTCTTCTTCAGGGTCTGCTGGAGCTGGAGGAGCTGGTCCTGCATGTCGCGGCGGATCAGCGGGTCGAGCGCGCTGAACGACTCGTCCATGAGGAGCAGTTCGGCGTCGGTGGCGAGGGCGCGGGCCAGGCCCACGCGCTGCTGCATGCCGCCGGACAGTTCGTCGGGCCAGGACTTCTCCCAGCCGGCCAGCCCGCACAGGGCGAGCGACTCGGCGGCCCGCGCCTCGCGCTCGCGCCGGGGCACGCCCTGGACGGACAGTCCGTAGGCGGCGTTCTCCAGGACGCTGCGGTGCGGGAAGAGCGCGAAGTGCTGGAAGACCATGCTGATCTTCCTGGCGCGGACCTCGCGCAGTGCGCGGTCGCCGAGCGCGGTCAGGTTCTCCCCGCCGAAGCCGACGTGGCCCGCGGTCGGCTCCAGAAGACCGTTGAGCATGCGCAGCAGGGTGGACTTGCCGGAGCCGGACAGCCCCATCACGACGAAGATCTCGCCGGGTTCCACCGTGAACGAGGCGTCGATCACGGCGGCGGTGGTGCCGTCGGCGCGCAGTTCCTCCCGGCCGGCTCCCTTGCGGAGCCGCTCGACCGCCTCGTCGGGTCGTCGTCCGAACACCTTGTAAAGCCCTGCGGCCTCAAGTCTGGATGACACGCGTACCTCTTGTCTCGGCGGGCAGAAGCGGAGGAGGCCACCCACAGATGAAGGTGCAACCGGCGTCGCTCCGAAGCGGCCCCTGCCCCGACGCCTTTCGGCCAAACGCGGGCGTGTCCCAGTTCACAGGACGTTTACGTCCCCCTGTTGGCCGTCGGCCTCCGCGCGGAGGCCGTCGCCGGCGCCCCCGCCGAGCCTGCCGACACCGCCGTCGGCACAGTCACCGCCGCCCTCGGTGTCAGTGCGGTACGGCATGATGCGTGGCGTGACCGGACGACTGATGCTGCTCGACACCGCCTCGCTCTATTTCCGCGCCTACTTCGGCGTCCCGGAGTCCGTGAAGGCCCCGGACGGGACGCCGGTGAACGCCGTGCGCGGACTGCTGGAGTTCATCGACCGCCTGGTCAAGGACCACCGCCCCGGCCATCTGGTGGCGTGCATGGACGCCGACTGGCGGCCCCAGTGGCGGGTCGACCTCATCCCCTCCTACAAGGCCCACCGCGTCGCCGAGGAGCACGAGAGCGGCCCGGACGAGGAAGAGGTGCCGGACACCCTCTCGCCCCAGGTGCCGGTCATCGAGACCGTCCTGGACGCGCTCGGCATCGCCCGGGTGGGCGTCGCCCGGTACGAGGCCGACGACGTGATCGGCACGTTCACCGCGCGCGCGAAGGGACCGGTCGACATCGTCACCGGCGACCGCGACCTGTACCAGCTGGTGGACGACGCGCGCGGGGTGCGCGTGCTGTACCCGCTCAAGGGCGTGGGCAGCCTGCAGCTGACGGACGAGGCGTGGCTGCGCGAGAAGTACGGGGTCGACGGCTCCGGGTACGCGGATCTGGCGCTGCTGCGCGGCGACCCGAGCGACGGCCTGCCCGGCGTGCCCGGCATCGGCGAGAAGACGGCGGCCAAGCTGCTCGCCGAGTTCGGTGACCTGGCCGGGATCATCGCGGCGGTCGACGACCCGAAGGCGAAGCTCACCCCGTCGCAGCGCAAGCGGCTGGACGAGTCACGGCCGTATCTGGCGGTGGCGCCGAAGGTGGTCAAGGTGGCGGACGACGTCCCGCTGCCGGACGTCGACACGACGCTGCCGCGCGCCCCGCGCGACCCCGCGGCCCTGGAGGAGCTGGCCGCCCGCTGGGGGCTCGGCGGATCACTGCACCGGCTGCTCGCCACCCTCGCGGTGTGATCGACGCGCGCGTGCTCCCCGCGGAATTCTCAGACCCGGGGAGCAAGATTCAGTACGGGAGGCCGGGGGACCTGTCGTGTCAGAGGGGCATTCCGCAGAGGGAGATGCTAACTTAGGTAAGCCTAACTATAGGGATCAGGGAGGCCGCCATGGCAGAACGACCGGGACGCAAGCCGCGCAAACCCCACACCGCGCAGGTCATCCGTACCGAACGGCTGACTCCCCACATGCAGCGTGTGGTGCTCGGCGGCCCGGGTCTGGCCGATTTCTCGGCGGACACCTGCACCGATCACTATGTGAAGCTGCTCTTCCCGGCGGACGGGGTGACCTACCCGGAGCCCTTCGACATGGAGCGGATCCGCGAGGAGTTCCCGCGTGAGCGGTGGCCGGTGACGCGGACGTACACCGTGCGCGCCTGGGACGCCCAGCACCGCGAGCTGACGCTGGACTTCGTGATCCACGGCGACGAGGGCCTGGCCGGCCCCTGGGCGATGCGCGTCCAGCCGGGCGAGACGGTCCGGTTCATCGGCCCCGGTGGCGCCTACGCCCCCGACCCGGGCGCCGACTGGCATCTGCTCGCCGGCGACGAGAGCGCGCTGCCGGCCATCGCGCGATCCCTGGAGGCGCTGCCGGACGGTGCCCGGGCCCACGCCTTCATCGAGGTCTCCGGGCCGGAGGAGGAGCAGAAGATCGACTCCGACGTGGAGGTCGTCTGGCTGCACCGCGGCGGCCGGCCCGTCGGCGCGGCGCTGACCGAGGCCGTACGCGCGCTGGAGTTCCCCGAGGGCCGGGTGTGCGCGTTCGTGCACGGCGAGGCGCACTTCGTGAAAGAGCTGCGCCGGCTGCTGCGGGTCGAGCGCGGGGTCGCGCGCGAGGAGTTGTCGATCTCCGGCTACTGGCGGCTCGGCCACAACGAGGACGGCTGGCAGGCCTCCAAGCGGGAGTGGAACGCGCGGATCGAGGTCGAGCAGGAGGGCGTGGCGACACCCTCCTGACCTGCGCGGATCATCGACGCCGACGCCGGGAGGGACGACGAGTGCTTTCGTCGTCCCTCCC